>NZ_JBSGDY010000024.1:0-50359 GCF_053602615.1 Micromonospora sp. NPDC004336 | reverse complement strand
CCGACGCCCGTGCGCGAGCGGCGGTGCGGCGCCCCCGCCAACCCCATGGGGTACGACTTCTGCGGCGGCGACCGCGTCCGCAGGCCGGCCGCCGAGATCTGCGACTGGTTCGACTGCGTGCCCGAGTTCTGGGCCGGTCGGGGCTACCTCGTGCAGTGCCGCGACGGCTCGGTCAGCCTCACCGGCGGGCGGCGCGACGCCTGCGCCGAGCACGACGGAGTGCGCCGCACCGTGTGGGGCTGACCTTCCCCGGCGGTAGGTCCCAGGTCCAGCCGTCGCCCCGGTCGCCGTCGAGGCCGTCCGCCATCCGCAACAGGCCGCGTCGGCCCCCGGTCCGCCGCCCCGGCGTCGCCCCGGCGTTCAGGGGTGGCGCGGCCGTCGCATCATGTTCCCGTGATCAACCTCAAGCACGACCGGCACCGCAAGAAGAAGAAGCGCGACCACTGCGACGGGTGCAGCTCGCTCGACTGCGACGTGCCCTGCTGCGACCTGGGCCTCTTCTCCACCCTGCTCACCCTCGGCGCACTCTGCGCCCGCCTCGTGGCGCCCCGCCGGGCGTCGGCCGCCGCCGGGCTCGCGTCGTTGGTGGACCCCGCCGGGCGTACGCCGCTGCTGGACCGGGCCGGGCGGGCCGCGATCCTCGGCTACCGGCGCTGGCTGTCGCACCGCTGGCCGGGGCGGTGCCGCTACACCCCGACGTGCAGCGCGTACGGGCTGGCCGCCGTCGAACGGCACGGGTTGGCCGTCGGTGGGCGGATGGCCGCCGCCCGGCTGCGCCGCTGCCGCCCCGACGTGCCGTGCGGCACCCACGACCCGGTGCGCTGACCCGGGGAACGCCTCTGACCTGCGCGACATCCGCCCGCCCGGGCGTGCGGTTCGGCCATGATGGGACCATGGAGATCCGCTCCGACGACGGCGCCCGGGTGAGGATCCGGCCGGTGGGCTACCAGCCCGGGGTCGAGCCGCCCGACGACCCGGACGAGGCGGCGGACTGGGACGACTGGCTGCTCATCGAGACCGATGCCCGCACCGCCGACGGCCAGGCGTGGTCGCACTTCACGCCCTGCCTCACGGTGTCGGAGGCGTACGCGCTGGCGGGCTGGCTGCGGCAGCAGGCCGAGACGACCGGCGACCCGGCGGAGCCGCTGGCGGTGGCGCGCTTCATCGAGCCGAACCTGGCCTTCCGCAGCCGGGTGCTGCGGCGCCGCCGGCTGGCGCTGACCGTCGAGTTCTCCTACGAGTCGCTGCCCCCGTGGATGCGGCGGCAGCCGCTCAGCGCGGTGTACCCGCTGACGCTCACCGTCTCCGCCGACGCCCTCGCGCTGGCGGCGGAGCAGTGGGCGCGGGAGGCCGAGGCGTACCCCCGCCGGGCGACCGCCTCCTGACCCGCCGCCGACCCGGCGGCACAGCCTGCTCCCTCAGTTCGCACCGAAGTCCGGGACGGTGAGCGTGCCGTCGTCGGCGAGGGGGAAGCCGGGGTTCCAGGCGATCTCCCAGACGTGCCCGTCGGGGTCGGCGAAGCAGCCGGCGTAGCCGCCGTAGAACGTCTCCCGCGCCGGCTGCGTCAGCGTCGCCCCGGCCTCGACCGCCACCGCCAGCACCTCGTCGACCTCGCCCCGGGAGCGGACGTTCTGCGCCAGCGTCATCCCGCCGAACCCGTGCCCGTCGACCATGCCGGCGTCGGCGGCCAGCCTGTCGCGCCCCCACAGCACCACCGCCAGGCCGCCGGCCTGGAAGAAGACGGTCTCCTCGACCTCCTGGCCGCGCCAGCCGAGCCGCTCGTAGAAGGCGCGGGCCCGGGCCACGTCGGCGACGCCGAGCGTGACGAGGCTGATCCGCTGCTCCATCGTCGTACCTCCAGAGTCGGCCGTGCCGGGCCGCAGCCAGCGGCCTCCGGACCCGGCGGTTCGGCCGGTGGCTACCGGCCCAGGTCGGGTGTCGCCGGGCCGGTCAGCCGCAGCTGGCGGGCGTTGGCCCGGGCGTGACCGGCGAGGATCTCACGCGCCTCGCCGGGGTCGCGGCGCGCCACCGCGACCACCCTGGTCACCCGCCGGGCGGCCTCCTCGACCCAGTCGAGGGGCTGCGGGTCACGACGGTTCTGCTCGGCGGCGCGCTCGGCGTATCCGGCGGCCACCTCGGCGGCCGGCAGGTCGCCCAGCAGCAGACTGGCGTACGCCAGTTCCTCGTCGAGCAGCACGTCGATCCATTCCTGCCCCGGGTCGAGCTCGGCCAGCCGCTCCCGCAGGTGCGACAGGTAGCCGTCGAGGGTGGCGTACCGGTCGAAGAACGGCACGGCGCGGGCGACGACCGCGTCGACCACCTGCGCGGCGACCGACGAGTATCCGGCCGGCGTGGCGGGCGCCTCCCAACGGCCCAGCCGGAAGCCGCACGTGTAGCTCTCCGGTTCCGGCTCGGCCAGCAGCTGCACCTGCGCGTGCAGGAAGAACGCCGACCCGTACGCCGACGGCTGCGGCACGACCCGCGCGGCCGTCCAGCCGACCGGCGCGCGGACGAGCGAGTCGCCGGCCAGCTCCCACCGCTCGCCCAGCGCCGGGACAACGTGGCGCCGCAGCGCCTCGATCCACACCCGAGTGTCCATCGGTCAGCACCGTACCTCGAACACCGGTAGCTGACGGTTGCGGTACTGCGCCGGCAGGTTGCGGTGGAGCTTGTCGTACCAGTCCTGCTTGAGCCCCTCGTCGCCGGTCTTCAGGTCGAGGAAGAACTCGGGCCGCAGCGGGTCGGCGCCCACCACGACGTCGGCGCGTGCGCTGCCGGCGGGCCAGACCATGCGCCCGAAGTACGGGTTGTAGCGCATCGGCGCGATGCGTCCCCGCAGGTAGGAGACCTCGCTGTGCAGGTTGCCGCCCTCGGCCTCGACGAGTTCGGCGAACCGCTTGTGTACGGCCGTGCCCCAGGTGGCGGCCGTGTGGTGCGGCTGCCGGGCGACCTCCCGGCAGGCCTGCCTCGCGAGCTGCTCCACCCGGGCCTTCGCCTGCTGCTGCGCCGGCGTCAGGCTCGGTGCCGTCGCGGTGGGGAAGACCATCGCGCTGCGGGTGGCCTGCGGCTGGGCGGTGCCGGTCGGGGCGTTCGGCGCGGTGCTGGTCGGGGCGTTCGGCGCGGTGCCGGCCGGGGTGGGTGTCGGCGTGGCGCGATGCCGCCGGTTGCGGGCGAGTTCCTTGGCCAGGTCGTCGGCGAGCGCCTTGATGTCGGCCTGGACGAGCGCCCGGGCCACCGTCGACGCCTGGGCGCGGACCGTGTGGACCCTGGGGTTGCGCGACGGGGGGATGCGGTAGCGGGCGAAGCAGGACGTGGTGACGCTGCCGTTGGGCCGCATGCTCTTCGTGGTGGTGCAGGTGGCGATCGGGCGGCCGTCCAGCGTCATCGAGGTGGTGATGGACGCGTTGACCGGCCGGTTGACCGACAGGTACGGCGAACTCGACACCACCCGGTTCGACACCGTCACGTTGGCGCGGCATCCGTTGACCGTGCACGGTGCGAGGGTGATCGCCCCGTCGAGGGTGAACCTGACCTGGGAGTCGACCGAGTTGCGCAGCTCCTGCACGCGCGTGGCCAGGGTGCGGAAGAACTCCTCGACCTCCTCCGGGGTGAGGCGGGCGAAGCCGAACTCGAACTCGCCGTCGGCCCGCGCGCCCCGGGCGATCAGCCGTACGCCGCCCGACCCGTCGTCGTTGCGGGTGCCGGTGACCGTCGGGCCGCTGCCCGCCCGTGCCGCCACCCGGACGACCTGCCGTGGCTCGGTGGTGGTCACGTGGACCGTCAGCCCACCCGCGTCGATGACCTGTACCGGCACGCCGTCGATCGTCGTGGTGGCACCGGGCACCGGCAGGTCGGTGACGCCTTCGCCCGCCAGCACGTCGGCCAGGGTCGACGGGGCCAGCGAGTCGCCGAGGTCGAGGCCGAAGTGGCCGTCGGTGACCTGCACCCACTGCCGGCCGTACTCGGTGACGACGTCGGCCCGTACGCCCGTGCTCCGCCAGTAGGCGGCGGGGGCCCTGACGAAGGTGCGTTCCCCGGTGTCCAGCGCCTGGAGACGGTGGCCGTTCACGCCGAGCTGCGCCAGCGTCGAGCCCTCGGCGGTGACCCGCGCGTCGACGGTGACCCGGTCGCCGTCGTCGTCGGTGAACCAGCCGGTGTAGCGGGCGCCGGGCACGCCCGCCACCGTCACCGCCGCGGCGGCCAGGTCGCCGGCCGCCGCGACCTGCCGTGCGACGTGCGGGTCGAGGGGCGGCGGCGCGTCGGGGTCGTCGCCGACGGCGCGGACCAGGAAGACGCCGAGCAGGGCGCAGACCAGCAACAGCGCGAGGGCGCCGCCGCCGAGGCCGAGAAAGAGCGCGGTGTGGTTGCGGCGCGGCCGCGGTGGCGCAGGCGGACAGCCCGGGTACGGCGGGGGCGTGGTCGCCCGCAGCGGCGCACCCGCCCACGGCTGCCCCGGCGCGACCCCCGGCCGGTACTGCGGCGGCACGGCCGTCCCGGCGGCGGGGGACGGCGGCGGCAGCGGCGGGCCGGTGTGCGCGGGTGGCGGGCCCGGCGGCGGGCCGACCTGGGCGGGCGGCGGGCCGGTGTGCGCGGGTGGCGGAACCGGCGGCGGGCCGACCTGGGCGGGCGGCGGGATGGCCGGTGGGCCGGGCTGAGCCGGCACCGCACCCGTCGCTGGGCTACCGTGCGCCGGCGGCGGGGGCGCCGGCGCCGGCGCCTGCGGAGGGTGCGCCGGCTGCTGCTCTGGCTGTGTGTCGTCCGCCGCTGCGCCCTGGACCATGATGTCTCCCGGTGAGGTGACCGGCACCGTCGGTGAGAGCCTATGGCCTCGATGCAAGACGGTGTATGTCCGGACGCCCGCTGCGGATGTGGGAGTCATTCCGTGCCGAGCACGACGGAGGCGGCGAACTGAGCCGACCGGCCCGGCGCCGGGTTGGCGTCGGGCCGGTCGCGCCGTCGGCGCTGTGGCAGCCTCGCTCTTGCGAGAGCCTCAGTAGTCGATGTTGATGGCGGCGATCTGGCGGGTGCCGTTCCAGACGATGGCGGGGCCGGCGTAGCGGGAGCTGGCGTAGGTCAGCGCGGTCTTGTGCCCAGGGCTGTTGAACCACGCCTCGATCATCTGCTCGGGTGAGGAGTTGCCCGAGGACGCCCACAGGACCTCGTGGCCGCAGTGCTCGAAGGTGCCGGCGTCCAGGTTCCGCTTCACGCAGGACTCCGCGGCGCGATGCTCCGTCGTGCGCAGCCTCACCTCGGGCAGCCCGAGCGCGCGGCGCCGCTCGTTGAGCAGCACCAGCAGCCGCTGCTCCGCCGCGGACACGCCGGTGGACGTGGCGGCGGCCCGGGTCGGTGACTTCGTCGGCGTCGGCGACTTGGTCCTCGGCGACCTGCTCGGCGTCGGCGACTTCGTGGCGGCGGGGCTCGATCGTGAGGGGGTCGGCGACCTGTCGAGCGCCGTCGGGGAGGGCGACGCGGGCACGGGCCCGGTCGGCTCGGCGGCGGGCACGGTGATCGCGGTCGACGACTGCGCGCCCGTCGCGCCCGCCGGCCGCCGGCTCGGCTCGGCGGAGTAGCCGGAGACGATGAAGCCTCCGCCGCCGACCACGGCGACGGCCGCGAGGACGCCGACCAGGGCCTTGGGCAGGGACAGTGCCTGCCCCAGCAACCCGGCGGTCTTCGCGTGCGCGCCCGCCGCCGCGGCACCCCGCGACGCGCCGGCGGCGGCACGCATCCGCTGCGTGACGTGGGAGGCGAGAGCGACCGGGATCGGCGTGAGCGCCAGGCCGGCCAGCAGCCGCTCGGCCGGGACCAGGTCCGACGTGGCGTCCGGGCAGTACGCGCAGGTCCGGATGTGCCGCGCCAACCGCTTACGCCACACCGGCGCCGGCCGGCCGTCCCAGTCGGCGGCCGTGTCGAGCAGGCCCGCGCAGCCGGGCCGGGCGGCCAGGGCCCGCACCACCAACCGAGCGGTGTCCAGCTGCGCCTTCATCCGGGCCACGCGGACGGTCACGTGGTGCGGCTCCAGTCCCAGGGCGTCGACCAGGTCGGCGCGGGAGAGGTGACCGGCCTCGACCAGCCACCACAGGGACAGCAGGTGGCGGTGGTCGTCGTCCAGCCAGCGCGTGGCCAGGGCGACCTCGCGGCGCTGGTCGGACAGGCGGAGCCGGGTCAGGGTCAGGTCCTCGAAGTCGGAACCCGGGTCGATCACACTGTCGATGTCCTCCGGCGGCGCCGGCGTGGCGCGCTGGTGCTGACGGGAGGCGCGGACCTCGTTCATGGTGACGGCCACCAGCCACGACCGGAAGACCCGCGGGTCGCGCACGCCCGCCAGCCCTCGCACGACGCTCAACATCGTGTTCTGCACGACGTCGTCGACGTCCGCCGACCGGTTCAGTGCCCGGCCGACGATGTTGTAGACGAGCGGCAGGTAGTGCGAGACGAGCGCGTCCAACGCCGCCTGGTCGCCCCGACGCGCGGCGTCCACCACCGTCGACATGTCGGTCCTGATCGGGTACGCGTGATCGGTCACGCTCACAACCTCGCCTTCACGAGACATCCTCGTACCTACGTGGAGACTGGTCGGCACCCGTCCAGGTCACACAAACTCACGTCGTCGTCGGGACACGTTCGGAAAGTACCGGCCAACAGCTCGCCCACGGCATGCCCCGGCGGCCGGCGCGACGTGGGGTGTTAACCGGTCGCACGGGCTCGCCGAGCGCCGGTAGCGTGCCGGCGTGTCCCACCGCACCGTTACCCTCGCCCTGGTCGACGCCGCCGGCACCCCGCTGGGTGCCCTGCCGCCGTTCGACGTGCCGTCGCCGTGGTGGCAGGAGGTCGCGCCCGTCGTGGCCGAGGCCCGCCGACGGTACGGCGTCGAGGTCGCCGTCCTGCGCCTGCTCGGCGGGGACGACACCGGCACCGTCGGCGGCGCGGTGACGTACGTCGGACAGGTCGACGAGCCGCCCGCCACGCCGCTCACCCCGGCGAAGATGGAGCTGTCGGCGGACCCGCTGCGCGCCCCGTACGCCGAACCGGGCGGACCGGCGCGCAGCCTGGAGTGGGCGACGGGGGAGCTGCGGCGGCTCGGCCGGCCGGTCGAGACCGTCATCCAGCAGCGCACCTGGAACCTGTCGGCGGTCTGGCGGCTCGACGGGCCGGGCGGGACGGCCTGGCTGAAGCAGGTGCCGGTGTTCTTCCGGCACGAGGCCGTCGTGCTGCGCTGGCTCGGCCGCGCCGCGCCCGGGAAGACCTCCACGCTGCTCGCCGACGACGGCGACGGCCGGATGCTGCTCGACCACGTGCCGGGCGAGGACCGCTACGGTGCGCCCATTGAGGAACGGCTGGCCATGGCGGCCGACTTCCACCCGGTGCAGGTGCGGTCCGTCGCCGACGTGGCGGAGCTGGTGGCGGCCGGCGTACCGGACCTGCGCGCCCCCCGACTCGCCGGCTGGATCCGGGACCGGCTCGCCGGCCACGACACCTCGCCGGTGGAGTCTGTGCTGGCGGGGCTGCCGGCGCGGCTCGACGAGGTGGGCGGATGTGGGCTGCCGGAGACGCTGGTGCACGGGGACCTGCACCCCGGCAACGTGCGCGCCTGCGAGGGGCGGAACGTCGTCATCGACTGGGGTGACGCGTTCGTGGGACACCCGGCGTTCGACGTGCTGCGGCTGACCGAAGGGCTGCCCGCCGACGACGCCGCTCCGGTGCTGTCCGAGTGGTGCGCGCGGTGGCGGGCCGACGTGCCGGGGTGCGCGCCGGAGCGGGCCGTCGAGCTGCTGCGGCCGGTCGCGGCGCTGCGGATGGCGGCCGTGTACGCGATGTTCCTCGACGGCATCGAGGCCAGCGAGCGGGTGTATCACGCGACCGACGTCGACGCCTGCCTCAAGCAGGCGGTTTCGCAGGTCGCCACGTCGGTGTGACGACATCCGGCAGCCGGCTCGGGCCGTAGCGGCTATAGCATCGATGCTATGGCGATGAGTGATCGCGTCGATTGGAACGACCTGCGTGATCGCCGGATGGCGGAGCCGGGAGCTGCCGAGGCGTACGAGGCGACGCGTATCGCCTTCGAGCTCGGGCAGGAGGTGCGGCATCTGCGGGAGAACATGGGGTGGAGCCAGAGCCAGTTGGCGAGGTCTGCCGGCATGACGCAGTCTGCCGTGGCCCGGTTCGAGGCGGGCGGCACGGTGCCGACCCTGCCGGTCCTGGAGCGCCTCGCACGGGCGCTGAACATGAGGCTGGACGTCAGGTTCGCCCCGAACGCCGACGCCGCCTGAACGTTCTCCCGCCCGTGACCGTCATTCCTACGCGGCGAGATCGCTCAGCCGCTCCTGCGCCTGCGACCACGGCAGCTCGCTCGACCCGCTGTCGGTGAGCTGCCGAGTGCGAGCAGCACGAGCAGTGGCAAGTGTGGGGCACGCCGGCCGCGCTGCTGGTGCTCAATTACTGAGCGGCTGTGGTCGATCCCATCGCATTGGGGCGGTAGCCAGCACGGGCGGCCCAAGCGACAGCGCACGGATGAGGGCCGGGTTCGCGGGCCAGGCAGGGAAGGGCTTCCCTGGCCTTGTCAATATGCTGCTGAGTGCAGCTGGTGGTCGCGGGGCATCTGAGAGGCGACGGTCGTGAGGCCCGAAACGCGAATAGTCGGTAATTTTGTGTCGAGAAGGACGATTTTGTGGTTTTTGAACTGCCTCCCCTGAAAACCGATCGTCAGACCTGGGTCGCGCGTACACCGAATCGGTTGAGGCAGGAACAAGCGCAGGTCGGCGGCAGCCTTGGACGCATGCAGTGGCATCAGGGCGAGTGATGGCACGCTCTGATCCTGATTCCCCACGGAGGGGCAGTGGGGGTGGCTGGGTGGCCACCGCTGAGGGGTCACACCTGAGGGGCCGGCGTACGCGGGACACCGCGCCCGAGATCGCGCTGCGCCGCGCCGTGCATGCCCTCGGTCTTCGCTATCGACTGGGACGAACTCTGGCGAACCGGTGCCGACCGGACTTAGTGTTTGCTGGTCCACGTGTCGCGGTTTTTGTCGACGGATGTTTCTGGCACGGCTGCCCGCAGCATGGACCCTCAGGGTTCAGGGGCCCCAACGCCGACAAGTGGGAAGCGAAGATCGCCGCCAACAGGGCCCGCGATCGGC
This sequence comes from Micromonospora sp. NPDC004336, assembly GCF_053602615.1. NCBI lineage: Bacteria > Bacillati > Actinomycetota > Actinomycetes > Micromonosporales > Micromonosporaceae > Micromonospora > Micromonospora sp. NPDC004336. The sequence continues at coordinate 41,223 of NZ_JBSGDY010000024.1, read as the reverse complement.
GCGTCGACAACGAACTCACCGAGGCTGGTTGGCGTGTGGTCAGAGTATGGGAATGTGAAGTTCGGCGCGGGGCAGAAGACGCTGCTCGTCGGGTTGCTGGGAAGGTGCGGGAACCGTAGCGGTCACCGGCCATGGCAGGCTGAGCCGAGCGGTAGCCGCCGCGAGCCTCGGAGTCTGGCTGACCGTCGCGGGCGTGTGAATATGGGCCGGGTGCCGCCGTCTGTAGTGCGGAGCGGCCCGTCGTGTGGCCAGTGTTCGAACTGCGTCGCCTGTGTCGAGGCTGAGAGCCCGGAGAAGTGGCAGCGGTTCGAAGTCGTCATACCCATGTTCTAATTTCACTGCGTGTCGCGCTGAAGCTGCCGTGCCGGGGCGGTTGAGGCAGGCCCCGACCTGTCTGGCCGATATGACAGGACGACCATCGGAGGGGGTGGCGGGTTAACAGGCTGACACTCGCAGAAGCAGCTACTGTGCCCACGGACCAGCCACCGACGAATTCGAGGTGCGTCCCGTGGCGCGGCTTCCGAGGAGTGTGACATCCTGGTCCCCGTCGTCGTTCTCGGACCGGAGGAAGCGTCATGAGCGCACGGAACATGTACAGCGTGGCGCCATCTGCTGCACGCTTGACCGACTCCCTGCGTGACATCGGATACGACTTCCCGACCGCGGTGGCCGACATCGTCGACAACAGTGTCGCCGCAGGTGCGAGCCGGGTCGAGATCGACATCGTCTTTGACGGTTCGGAGTCATGGGTGATGATCGCCGATGACGGTGAGGGTATGAGCGCGAATGGGCTGTTGGAGGCCCTGCGCTTCGGCAGTCGGCGCGACTACGGTCGTGGCGACCTCGGCCGGTACGGGCTGGGTTTGAAGACGGCCTCGCTCTCACAGTGTCGATCGCTCACGGTGGTGAGTCGCAGGAGGGCGGCCACCGCGCGCACTGTGGCGCGGATGGTTGATCTTGACCTGATCGCGGAGATGGACGACTGGGTTATTGCGGAGCCTGAGAGTGACGAGCATGTCACCCGCGCTCGGGCGGCGGTGGCAGGCTCGGGTGGAACCGTGGTCCTGTGGCGCGGGCTTGATCGGGTTTTGCCAGAGCGCAACCCGGAGGGCGGATGGGCGCGTCGTCGGCTGGAGGCGCTGGCAGGAAAGACGGCTGACCACCTTGGTACGGTCTTCCACCGATTTCTTGACGGTGAAGTTGGCGGTGGGCTGGTAATCACGGTCAACGGGGAAAAGGTCGGACCGTGGAACCCGTTCGCCCCACACGAGCCTGCCCGTCAGGTGCTTCCCCCACTGCGTTTTGAGGTGACCGTCGGCGAGGCCACCGGTACCGTGACACTGCAACGTTACGTACTGCCGGCCCGCGACCAGTTCAGCTCCCCAGCCGAGTTCGAGCGGCTGTCGGGCCAACTCAACTGGAACCGCCAGCAGGGCCTGTACGTTTACCGTGCCCAGCGTTTGGTCCAGTGGGGCGGCTGGAACGGTATCCGAGGCATCGATGAGCACACCAAGCTTGCCCGAGCCTCGCTTGACTTCGACACCGATCTCGACGTCGTCTTCAACATCAACGTCGCCAAGATCAGGGTTGGGATGCCCCCGCAGCTACGCCAGCTGCTTGAGCGCCCCGTTCACGAGTTGTGCCTGCGCGCCGACGACGCCTACCGCAAAAACTCGCGCAGTGCCTCCGAAGGAGCGAGGAGCACCTCCGAGCAGCTGGCTGTGATTACGCGAGCCGAGGCGTCGGGCGGCCCTTCCATGCCGGTTGTCGGACTTGCGCTACGCGCTGCGGCGATGCGTGCGGGTGAGTACGCTGCACTTCAGCGTATCGGCGAGACGCTCCGGGCCGAGGCTCCGGACGTGGCCGCAGCGCTCGGCTTCAGAGACTGACCACGGGCAACTGCGCCGTTCGGCTACCACGTGCGGCGGCTTCGCTGCACGTCGCGTTGAGAGGGCACCGTGGGCAGGCGGGCGCCGTAGGTCGACAGACGGAGGCAGCCAGCTCTACTAGGCCTAGATGGGCTCGGCGTGCGTTGGTGCCATCTCCGATCAACCGGGCAGCAGCCAGGCGTCCCGCGGTCATCCTGTTACTGCGCTCGACGTGCTCGCCCGTGAAGCGGGCGGCGACGCGTGGGATGCCCTTCGTGATAAGAACCGGCTCCTCCGCGTCATCCTCGCCGCGCGTTGGCACCGCGAGGATGGCAAGGTCGATCACCGATGCTTCGACATCGGGCAGGGTGTTGATCTTATCGTCGTCAAGCAGGTCCGGCTGCGAGGCGACGATATTGGCCAACTCGAGCAGTCGCTCACTGCGGTGTTCACGCTGGATCCAGCGTCCCATCTCCATGAGCTCGTCACCGCCGTTGACAGTGTTCTGTGGCTGATTCCAGCGCGCCAGAAGCGGCCAGACGAACCGGACTTGGTCGGGGGCGGCTCGGTCGAGAAGCATCTCAGCCGAGATCACCTGCCATCGTGTCTGGGCGCGAAGCCAAGGGAGGGCGGGCTCGCCGAGGGTGTCGAACCAGGTGGCGAGCGCCTCGGCGAGGTCGTGGCTGCGGTAGGGAGCCGGCCTGCGGGCGTCCAACGCTGTCATCACGGCGCGGCCGAGCTGAGCCCCCAACGCCGGGGGTACGGCGTTGCCGATCTGGCGGAACGCCGCCGATGGAGGACCGGCAAAACGGAACCAGTCGGGAAAGGTTTGGAGTCGCGCGGCCTCACGTACCGTCAGTGTGCGGTCTTGGCGGGGGTGGATGTACCAGTAGCCGTCCTTGGCGATATGCGCCGTAATGGTGCGGGAGTAGTCGTCCTCGCTCAGACGCTTGTACTTGTCGTCGAAGATGTCGTCGCGGTAGCGCTTGAACTCATCAGGTAAGTCCGAGTACCGGGTGCCCGCGTCCATCATGTCGAAGGCGCGCTGGTCGTCCTCCCGCACGGGTCGGGTGATGTGGTCGAAAACCTTGCTGGCGTCCTGTGGCGCGACGCCTTGGCGCATCTTCTCCTGGAAAGTCGACAGCGGACCCTGGTAGTTCATCCAGCCTTCAGCGCCGCCCTTGGGTCGCCAGCCGCCCTCCACCTCGGGCAGGTCGCCGATGGCGTTCCAAACCGACACCCGGTCGGGTACCTCGCTCGGCCACTCGAAGGCGATGCCGTCGCGGAGCGCAACCAGGATCAGCCGCTGCCGGAACTGCGGTACGCCGTAGCGGTGTGTTTCGACGACCCGCTCCTCGACGGCGTAACCGACGGACTCCAGTTCGTGCACCATGGTCCGGAGGATGAACATCTCCCGGTCCAATGCCATGTCCGGGACGTTCTCCATGATCACGGCAGCTGGCCTGGCCAGCTGGATCACTTCAAGGAACGAACGCCAGAGGTCCCGACGCTCGTCATGAGCCGGGCGCAAACCGTGGCGGACCTGGTGGCGGATCAGCGAGCGACCTGCCCTGGAGAAGGGCTGGCACGGGGGCCCGCCAGCCAGTAACTCGATCTTGGCGGCCTTCATCAGGGCTGCGATCCGCTCAACGTTCGAACTCTCCCCGAGATCGCAGTCGAGCGTTAGGCCCGGGTAGTGGTGTCTGTGTGTCTCGACGGACTCAGGATCGCGGTCGGCCGAGAGAACGACACGGAACCCGGCCTGGGTGAGGCCGAGACTCAGACCACCGGCACCGCTGAACAGATCCGCCGCCAACCTCTCGCCCCGAGCATGGCACTCTGCGGCTAACCGCAGAAACTCGTCGTCGTTCGCGCATACCTCAGGGTGCGGCGCCAGCCGTACGAACGGACCTCGTACGAGTTTCACCCCGTAACCAGTCCGACGCTGCGCGCCACCTTCGTCCGTCACCCTGTCACCCCTCCGGAATCGGCCAGAACGCACTGGGCAGGTTACCTCCGTGGGCCGACGATCCGGATCAGCCGGCTCAGCACCGTTGCCCGGCCTGTCCCAGCTGCAGGGGAGGCCATACCGGTTGTTCGATGGCGTCGCTGGACGGTTCGTGGTCTACCCGATGTCGAATTGACCTAAGGTGCCGATCCCGCCTCAGCCCAGTGGGTCTTGTCGGGCCTGTCCTTATCGTGGAGAGTTGATGCCATCAGCGACTGAGTCGGGGCGTACTGTGACCGCACGTGCCGATCGACCCTCCGGAGAACAGCATGTCCCTCACGAGCCCGCTCGGGCTGCGTGGCTCGCTTCAGCGTGCCCCCATCCTGCAATTGCGAGGCTCGCGTGGCTGAACTCGACATCGGTGCCTACGCGCACAGCCTGATCGAGGATGTCAGGGCCCAGGCAGAGATCGAGGGCTGCGACCTCCACGAGGCATTCACCCAGCTGATGCTCGACCAGCTTGCGGCCGACGGGCACACCGAAGACGCCGTAGTTGTGCACTTCAAGGATCATGGGGTGGAGATCAGCGGCTACGGCGCGACGGCCGACGACCGGTCGCTCGACCTGTTCCTCACCTATTACAGCCCACGGGCCGACGACGACCACAAGATCGGCCGTGCGGAGGTCGAGGCGGCGTTCAGGCGCCTAGAGAACTTCCTGTCACGCTGCGTGTCCGGCAGCCCGGCCAAGCGGGACCGTTCCTCTGAGGTCGCTGGCATGTGCGCCGCCGTCACGGAGAAGTTCGGCAGAGTCGAGTCGGTCCGCCTGGTGCTGATTACCAACGCGCGCAGTGTCGTGCGGGACAGCATTGCCCCCATGCTGTTCGAGGGGCGGCACGTGACCCGGGAGTTGTGGGACCTGCGCCGCCTGGCGAACTGGTCGGCATCTGGGAACAAGGCCGAGCCCATCGTTGCGGAGTTCCCTGAAGGGCTGCCTTGCCTGGCCACACCCCGGACCGACGAGGACTACTCCGTCCTTCTCGCCATCGTTCCCGCCCGTGGACTCGCCGACCTGTACTCGACCCATGGCGCGCGGTTGCTGGAACTGAACGTCCGCTCGTTCCTGCAGGTCCGTGGCGCGGTCAACCGGGGGATCCTTGACACCCTCAAGAACAATCCGGAGCGGTTCCTCGCCTACAACAACGGCATCGCCGCCACCGCCTCACGAGTCGATTTTGAAGACGCCCCGTCGGGCCAGCGGGTGATCCGCCGCATCCATCACCTGCAGATCGTCAACGGCGGACAGACCACCGCAACCATCCACCACGCCCACCGCAACAAGGTAGACGTAAGCGCCGCTTACGTGCAGATGAAGCTGACGGTCGTCTCACCGGACCGGCTCGACGACATCGTTCCCCAGATCTCTGCCTACTCCAACACCCAGAACCGTGTTACCGCCTCTGACCTCAAGGCCAACAGCGCCTTCCACGTGGAGGTTGAGCGGATCATGCGGACCCTGTGGGCGCCACCCAGTCCGGCGCACCCACACGACACGCACTGGTTCTACGAGCGTGCCCGCGGCCAGTACGCCAATGCCCTCACCCGGGAGGGCACACCCGCCCGGCAGAAGGTGTTCAAGGCCGCCAACCCTTCGGCACAGAAGTTCACCAAGTCGGATCTGGCCAAGTTCGAGCACTCCTGGGCCATGCAGCCGCACCTGGTCAGCCTGGGGGCGGAGAAGAACTTCACGCTGTTCTCCCAGCAGATCGACGAGCATCCTCCACCCGTGGACAAGCAGTACTGCCGGCACCTTGTGGCTAAGGCAATTCTGTTCCGAAAGGTCGACAAGCTCGTCGCCAGGCAGAACTTCGGTGGGTACAAGGCCAATATCGTCACCTACACCGTCGCCAAGCTGGTCCACGCGACTCGCGGAAGGATCGACCTCGACCGCATCTGGCGTACCCAGGACCTCACGTCCGCCCTGCAAGAGGCGATCACAGACCTGTCGTTGCTCATCCAGAAGGTCATCACGTCGCCGCCCGAGGGCCGCACCAACGTCGGCGAGTGGACCAAGCGGCCGGAGTGCTGGGCAGCCGTGCAGGACCTCGACTGGGTCGTGCCCCCGTCGTTGGAGGCGGAGCTCACCGACGTTGACACCTACGGCGACGATGTCAAGGCCATCAAGGGCACCTCCGCGACCGACTGGACCGACCTCGCCGCCTGGGGCATGGACACAGGGCTACTTGACGCCGAGCAACGTCGGTCCGCAGCGGAGATTGCCCAAGCCCTCGAACACGGGTGGGACCCAGCAGGCAAGCACCTGCGCAGCGGGCTGGATGCCATGCGTCACGCCAGGCGCAACGGCTTCCGCCCGACCAGCAGGGTATGAGGATCTAGCTGGCCCGCCCGGCCACCATCACGGGAGCGGTAGATGTCTGTCTGGTCTCAGGAAGTTCCCACCGAGGGAGCGGTCGAGCTGCCACCCGACCCACGAGCCATGGACGCCCTCGGCCGTAACCACTCGTTGGAGACCGCTCTGGCCGACCTGGTAGACAACTCCATCGATGCCGGCGCCACCGACATCCTTGTCCGTTTCGTCCAACGCGGCACACGGTTGGTCGGCCTGTACGTCGTTGACAACGGCCGCGGCATCGAGCCCGAACGCATCGATGCCGCGATGACTATCGGCGGTCAACGCGAGTACACCGGGCAGGACCTCGGACACTTCGGCCTCGGTCTCAAGGCGGCCTCGTTCAGTCAGGCAGCCAGCCTCACCGTGCTGTCACGCGCCGCTGGACACAAAGCTGTTGGACGACGCTGGCAGCTCAACGCCAGTCGGCAGGGGTTTGTCTGCGACATCGTGCCGCATGCGTTCGCCGTCGCTGAACTCGACCGCAACTGGCAACTGCCGATGAGCGAGTCGGGGACCGTTGTCCGCTGGGACCAGGTCAACGGCCTTCCCTCGTCAGACGAACCTGACCAGGTTGATGAGTTCCTCAGCCGGACCATCTCACACCTGCAGGGACATCTCGGCCTGACATTCCACCGCATCATCGTCGACCGGAACGTCCGGATCGTCATCGACGTTGAGGACATCCACCTCGGCGACGGCGTGCGCCATCGGGTAGAACCCATCAACCCCTTCGCCTACCCCGACACACTGCCCGGATGGCCGAAGAACCTGAAGGTGCGGGTCGACGACAGTGATCTGATCCTCGTCTGCCACATCTGGCCGCGCAGGTCTAACGTGCCCGAGTACCGGCTTCCCGGTGGAGCCGAAACCCGACAGGGTCTCTTCTTCTACCGGCGCGGGCGCCTTCTGCACGCAGGAGGCTGGGAGGGCATCCATGCGGCTGACACCCGGCTCCAACTGGCCCGCGTCAGTATCGACATCGACCGAGATACCGCAGGGATGTTCGTCATGAACCCCGAGAAGTCCCGCGTGTCAGCCGGCCCACGCTTCGCCGGTGCCGTTGCGGCGGCGCGCGCCGACGACGGCACCACCATCGCAGACTACCTCCAAGCCGCCGAGGCGGCGTGGACCAACGCGAACCGGAGGGCGACCGCACGGCGTAAGGCAGTCCTGCCGCCTGGCAAGGGCTTCCACCCAAAGGTGTCTCGCGAGATCCGCAGCGAGCTGCCTCTGCTTCAGGACGATTCCCTCAACATTCAGTGGAAGCGTTTCACCACCGACGCGTTCCTCGAGTTCGACCGCAACGCAAGAACTCTCTGGCTCAACCGGGCGTACCGACATGCCCTGCTTGGCGGGCGACGTGGCGGGAGCAACGACCTGCCGGTGCTCAAGGCCCTGTTGTTCCTGCTGGCCGGCAACGTCTTCGAAGGCTCGCACTTCGGCGCCCGTGACAAGGACAACATCGATCTGTGGCAGGAGGTCCTCACCGCCGCCGCCAAGGCAGAGAAGGCGACATTTGAGGCCCGCTCGTGACCATGCACGCAGACCGCCACCTGAGCAGTGACAGCTTCGCCGCGTACCTCCGCAGCCCCGTCCCGATCGATCACCCTGTCCCCGGATCACCGCGCATCGTGCTCTTTGTCGATCCCCACACGCACCGCGTGGGCCTGCGCGGACCGCGTGCACCCCGCGAGGCCCCACCAGCCGGACTTGAGAACCTCAGCGTGCGGGCCGTGCACCACGACGGGCAAGGAATGATCGAGATTGCCGTTACCGACCCGCGGCTCTTCGTCGACGCCTATCCCCTGCTGTGCGCCGTCGCCGACCGAGTTCAGCTGGACCAGCAGACACTGACCGCCGCACTCACCGAAACCCTGCGCCGCCTCGGACACCTCCTACAGACCGAGGACGTCCTGTCGCAGGAGACGGAGACCGGGCTTGTCGGAGAGCTACTGGTCTTCGCCGGACTCGCGCATACCCTCGGTCCGGATACCGCCCTCGCATCCTGGCGGGGCGGGCATGCCGAGGAGCACGACTTCGGGCTCCCTGACCACGACGTCGAGGTCAAGACGACCGTCTCCGAGCGACGTGCCCACTGGATCTCATCCCTGACACAACTGGTCGAGACCGGTGGCCGGCCACTCTGGCTGGTGTCCCTCCAGATTACGGCGGCTGGCAGCGGTGGGCGGGCACTGCCAGACCTCATCGCAGGCGTCCGCGCGCTCCTGCCCTCCACGGCCCAGCGCACCGGATTCGATGACCGGCTGCGAAGCTCGGGCTGGCGGGACCGTTACGTAGCCACCTGCCAACACCGATGGCGGCTGCGAACCCCACCCCAGGCATTTCGAGTCACCGAGTCGTTTCCCCGCCTCACGCCGAAGGTTCTAGTCGACGCCGGCGTCGACGGCACACACGTAACCGACGTCCGATACCGGCTGGATCTGACCGGGCGGACCGGTAACGGCACACCGCAGGTCATCACGGACGTACTAACGAGCGGACAGATGGAGCTGCCATGAGCGACACCGTCACCACCGCCTACAGCGCCGCACTCGACGCCATGCAGCGCACGGGACCAAAGCGTCTGCACGCTCTGGCAGCCATGCTCGGCGGCGACGCCCCGGATGTTGCCGATGGGTCCGCGCTCCTGACCCACCTGCGCGACGCCGGCCCCGAGGACGCGTTGCGCCAGCAGATCGCTCACACCCTGGCAGCGTGGGACCACGAACAGAACGGTGCGGCCTGGACCGGTGGCACCAGCCGCAACACCGCAGAACGCCGGGCGGTGGTGGTCGCTGCGCTCGGTGTCGACGAGGCGACAGCAGCCCTGTTCGCCGACCTGTTCCCGTACGCCGCGGCCGACGGACCCATCGTTATCGCCGACGACTGGGAGGAGTGGCGTACGTCGGAACGCCGCAACGAACGCAGCTTCTACTGGGCGCACTACCAGCGCTACCTGCTCGACAAGTGGCGCAACCCTGACGCGGTCGCTGACCTCGACAAGGCGACCGAGGAGGTCATCCGACGTCTTTCCGACCCGACCCGACCCATGGCCTACCAGGCCAAGGGACTCGTCGTCGGGTACGTCCAGAGTGGTAAGACCGCCAATTTCACGGGAGTCGTGGCGAAAGCCATCGACGCCGGATACCGCCTCGTCATCGTGCTCACTGGCACCACCAACATGCTGCGCGCCCAGACCCAGCGGCGCCTCGACATCGAACTGTGCGGCCGAGAAAACATCGAGCGCGAGATCTCTCCCCACGACCAGAAGGCCCACGAGTACCAGGACGACCCCGACTGGAAACGCGACCGCTTCGTCCGTCACGGCGGCCGGCCCTCCGACGCCGGTTATCCCGACATTCACCGCCTGAGTAACCACGCCGGGGACTACAAGCGGCTACAGATGGGCTTCTCCGCCCTGGAGTTCAAGGGGCGCGAGCGCAACAAGAAGTTCTACGACCCTGCGAACCTGCACACGAGCGACGCGCGTCTCGTCGTAGCCAAGAAGAACGCTCGGGTCCTCGAGGACCTCGTGGCCGACCTAGGCCGCATCAGTGACCGCCTCGGACAGGTACCTGTCCTGATCATCGACGACGAGTCCGACCAAGCGTCGGTCAACACCGTCAGTCCCAAGAAGTGGAAGGAGGACAGCAAGAAACGTACCGCCATCAACCGACTCATCGGTCAGATGCTGCGGATGATGCCCCGGGCACAGTACGTCGGCTACACCGCCACCCCGTACGCCAACGTGTTCATCGACCCGTCCGACGTCGAGGACATCTTCCCTCGAGACTTCCTCATCTCACTGCCCCGGCCCGACGGCTACATGGGCGCCGACGACTTCCACGACTTCGACGCGGAGCTGCCCCTAGACCAGCGTCCGCTCGAAACGTCAAAGGAGCGTGCACACGTGCGCTACCTCAGCGACGAGCCTGACGACGACGAACTACGTCGCGCCGTCGACATGTTCGTTCTCGCCGGGGCTGTGAAGCTGTACCGCCAACGGCACGGCACCACCTACCGGCATCACACCATGCTCGTTCACGAGGCGATGGGCAAGGACTCCCACAGACAGACTGCAGAGCTGATTACTACCCTGTGGAACACCGGCGGCTACTACCGGGCCGTCGGCCTCGCCCGGCTACGGGAGCTCTACAACACCGATGTCCTGCCCGTGTCTCGGGCCCAAGCGCCCACGCTGCCCCTACCAGAAAACTTTGACGAGCTGCGCGACGACATCGGCGAGGCCCTGAGGCTCATCAGCCCCGCCGACCGCCATAGCAGTCCCGTCATCGTCGTAAACAGCGACAAAGACCTCGAGAGGCAGCAGGAAAGCCTTGACTTCGACAAGCGCGAGATCTGGCGAATACTCGTCGGCGGCAACAAGCTTGCCCGAGGCTTCACCGTCGAAGGGCTGACCGTCACCTACTACCGTCGTGCCACTGCACAGGTCGACACCCTCATGCAGATGGGGCGGTGGTTCGGCTTCCGGCCCGGCTACCGCGATTTGGTCCGTCTTTACACGACGCCTGACCTGCACGAGATGTTCGAGGCCGCCTGCCGTGACGAGGACTTCCTACGACGGGAACTGCGTCAGTACGCTGCTCCGGCCGACGGGACGAAGCAGCTGACTCCGCGGCAGATTCCACCTCTTATCGCACAGCACCGGCCGGACCTGCGCCCGACCGGTCGCAACAAGATGTGGAACGCGAAGCTCGTGCTGAAGAGCTCGCCGGGGCAGCCCATGGAGCCTGTGGCCTTCCCGTCGACCGCGTCGAAGATGAAGCACAACATCGAACAGTGGAAGCCGCTGCTCGCCGCCGCAGATCGGACCGCCAGGTTCGCGGTGCCCGGCGCTAGTACAACCTACGAGGCGGCGGTGGCAGTCACCAGTCACTCGGCGCTCCTCGCCGTACTCGGAAACCTCGAGTGGCTCGCCGACGACACCTTCCAACCCGAACTTGCGTGGTTGCGTCGACTCAACGCCGAACAACTTGCGCGGTGGGTTGTCCTGCTCCCGCAGCAGACGAGAGCCGCCACACGACGTCTAGTCGCCGGACATGGACCTTTTAGCATTTTCGAACGTCGGCGAACTTCTCCCGGCGCCTCGTTCCGGGTGTTCAGTGAGGAGCGACATCGAAATGCAGGCATGAGAATCGCGGGGATCGAGACCCCTGTCTCGGATCCCGAGGCCGACGCGTTCAGGAGTGAGGCCACCGGGGCAATCATCCTGTATCCGACCGTCGAGCGAAATAATCTCGACGGCCACCAAGGCGAGGCCATTGCTCTCGAAAAGGTGACAATTGGCTTCCACTTGATTACTCCTCCGAGCACAGTGCCTGCTGGCGGCAAGCTGATGCATTGGGTGACCGTGGACAGGGCTAACCCCGGGGCGCTTGTCGTGGATGTGAAGTGATGGATACAAAGAATGTTTGACTTCAATATCGACCCTCACCCCGTCGCATTCGGCTCCCACTGGCTTCGAATGGTCTTGGTGCAAAGTTTCTCGCGGCGGCCGGACCCCTGGGCAGTGACCTGCTGGGCTTGATTGCAATGAACGGGAGGCTGTTGAACGGCTCGGGTGATCTCCGAAGCCAACGAGGATTCCGTCCGCGTGCTCGCATCATGTTGACGCTGGGGCAGGGGCTGATTAGCAGCGAGGCTGTGGCTTTAACGGAGCTCGTAAAGACTTGCCGTCCGGCGATGATCACCAAGAGTGGGGCGCATGGTCGGCTTGACCGAAGCCGGGGGTGCGGCGTGCAGGCGCACTAGCAGGATAGGCGATCTTCAGGTGTCGAGCACACCTATTGCCTGTGACGACCGGTCGGCGACAGGCGGCAACAGTGTGACTGCAGACAGCCTGGTCTGTGGAGGTCCATGGAGTGGCGTCTTCGGAAGTTGGTTGGACGCCGTCGTCCCGACGTCGGTCGAGCTCGGCGTCAACGTCGCCATCATTGTTCGCACGCTCGGGGATCACCGAGGTCCGCGCGCTTCGCTCGTCCTGCTGGTGACTAGGCGCCAGTCCGAGTCGGGAGCCAGGTCAGTGATAGAAACGCCAGCGGCAGCAAGCTGCCGCAGGCTCGTTTCATAGGCCGGATGCGCGGCGAGTTCTGCCTTGACGTTTGGAAAGGCGTAGACGGGCAATCGGGCGCCGAGTGCTTGGTTGAGAGTGCCGAGGGCACGATTGTCGTTGATGCCGAGTGCCCACTTATTTATAACATTGAAGGTGGCCGGCGCGACGACAGCCACGTCAGGTGCCGGGTGAGGCTCCGGTTCGCTGGGTAGTCGCCACTCGACCCGAACCGGGTATCCAGTTTGCTGAGCTACGGCGTCCCGATCGATCCAGGTTGCTGCAGTCGGCGTAGCGGTCACGCAGACAGTCCAGCCGTCATCCTTGAACAACTCGATGAGTTCACCGATCCGCAGCGCCGGCGGGGCGGCGCAGACAACAAGGGCCAACACCGGATACGTGCTCATACCAATAGCCCTGCTCGCTCAGCCAGCGGTCGGAGCCCTGGCGTAGCACTCCGCCGCTCCTTGGACAGCAGGTCGAGCAGGAGCTCGCGCGCCTGGATGTTGGTGTGTGCCACCTCTGCGGCTACCCGCTCGGCTTCGAGCAGGTGGAGCACAGCAGCGGATTTGTCCGGCGAGCCCATCACCGCTGCTGCGGCCAAATCGACATGCACCTGAGCTCGACGGCCGACGAGCGCGGTTGGCAGGTGTGAGGTGTCGAGCCGGGCTCCGACTTCGACAGCGTGGCCTACGTTGCCAGCACGAACCGCCGCCGAGACGGTGTGGATGGCGACATTGGTGGGACCGAAACCGGTCCACAAGCAGTTGCGGTCCGACCCCAGCTTCTCGGCCAACTCATCGGCTCCGGCGAGGCTCCGTGTCGCCTCCTTCGGCTTACCTCGGCCTGCGGCAATCACGGCAGCCAGGAGCAGCAGTGCTCCGTGCGCGGAGAGGAGGTCACGATCGGCCGATCGCATGTCGCGAGCGAGTTGCGCGATGCTGGTCTGCACGACCTCCTCGGCTTCGTCTTTTCTTCCTGGCAGTCGCAAGAGCCCGCAAGCGGCCTGGTAGGCGGCAACTGCCGCCAAGGCGCGATCGCCAGCGAGCCCGGCGGACGTCGATGCCCGGTCGGCCGCAACTAAGGCGGTGTCGCCATCTCCCACCTTGACCGCGAGCTTCGAGGCCGCAATATAGGCAGCGGCGAGCACCCGGAACGCGCTGGAGCGGTGGACCCCAGACGCCTGCCCCGCCAGGTCGGTGGCCTGGCTGAGCACGTCCGGCAGCAGTCGAGACGTGGAGCTGTAGCTTGCCCGCTGGTAGAGGTTGTGGACCCGACCCACGTTCCGGCGTACCTCTACGAGGGGACGTAGCGGCTCAGCGGACCGGCCAGGTATGTAGTTGGTGAGGAAGGCACGCACGCCGGTGAGGAGTTCCGAACGGGCTGCTGCCGATGCGGGACTGCGGATTTCCTTACCCATCATCTTTCCTCGACACTTCGCCACTGACACGTCAACGAGCATCTCGTCGAGCTGTTCGAGGGTAATTCGCAGCGCCGAAGCGATCCGGCTCCGATGCCATGGCTGTGGGTCTGTCTCGGCGGTTTCCCAGCGGACGACGGTCGACCTCTCCACACCGAGCGTTTCGGCGAGTCGCTCCTGACTGAAGCCCAGCGCCTTCCGCCGCTGGCACAGCCGGTGTCGCTTAAGGGCCACGACCGGTTCTCCCTCCGTATGCCGCCACTGTAGTAACAGTCCGTCGATAGAGCGGGTACGCGCATGCCTCACTTATGCGTCACTTCGGCCCCTCGAACGCTGTAGTGCCTGGTCGGCCCGGCAACGAGGCTGAAGCGCATGGCCCGGGGCGGGTGCTGGCTCCGGAGCTTCGTCGACCCGAACGACGCAGCTCCGCTCCCGCCCGCCCCGGCGCCACTCCACCCGTTAGCAGGGGCACCTGCCTTACACATCTCCCGGAGCCCGCATGCCCACTCTGCTCGATGACTTCCCGGTCCTCACCCCCGTCACCGACGAGGACCTCGCCATCGCCGTACGGGCGGTGCGAACGCATGTGCCCGAGGACTGGCCGGAGGGCGAGCTGTGCCGCAGCGAGCGCGTCCCGTACCCCTGCCGCCTCGCCCGCTGGGGCCGCGCCACCCTGGCAGCCGCCGGCCTCACCGAAGCCGAGGCTGGGGCCGGAGCCAAGCAGGGCGGCTGGGCATGATCGAACAAGAGGCGGTTGGGCAGTGGCTGCGCCTCGTCGTGGCGGATGCGGAGCTGTCGCCGTACCTCGTCGGGGTCGACCTGGAGCGGCTTGGCGCGCACCTGACGGCGACCTTCGCCGCGGCCGTCGAAGGTCACCCGGCCGCGGATCCGTGGCGTGGGATCGGCCTGTCGGAGGCGCAGCACCGGCGGGTCGTGGACTACCTGGTCGGCGTCCTGTGGGCGCTCGACCTGCCCGACGACCGGATTGTCCGCGCCCGCCGGGCCCTCGCCGGCGAGGCGGGCGCGTGAGCGTCGTCGCCGCCTGGGAGGCGGCCGTCGACAGGGGCTTCGACGAGGCCGCCGACGACTTCTGGTGCACGCTGGAGGACGGCCGCCCCGGCCTGCTCCCCGAGCGGGACGCCCCGCTGCTCTTCGCCGCACTCGGCCGCCTGACCAGCGGCGGCGACGACCCCGCCGGGCGGGCGGCGCTGCTGGCGGTGCTCGGCCGCGCGTACCGCCGGCACGGCCTGCTGCCCCACCAGGCCGCCGTCGGCGAGGCGCTGCGGGCCGCCGTGGCCCGGCGGGCCCGCCCGCTGTGGACGCCGCCGGTCGCGGACGCCTGGGAGCGCGCCGGCCGCCGCGCCGCCGAGGCCGTGCGCCGCGCCGCCGAGCAGGCCGGCGACGGCCCGGCCTGGTGGCCCGCCGAGGTGATCGGCCACGACCGGCCGTGCGACACCATCGCGATCCTGACCGTACGCCCCTGGCGTCGCCTGCCCCACCGGCCCGGCCAGGCCGTCCCCGTCTGCACGCCGCGCCGCCCCGGCCGCTGGCGGTGGCTCTCCCCGGCCAACGCCCCGCGCCTCGACGGCACCGTCGAGCTGCACGTCCGCGCCGTCGCCGCCGGCACCGTCTCGCACAGTCTCGTCCACGACGTACGCCCCGGCGACCCGCTCTGGCTCGGCCCGCCGCGCGACGCCGGCCTCAGCCTGGACCCGCTCCCGCGCCGGGACCTGCTGCTCGTCGCCGGCGGCACGGGCCTGGCGCCGCTGCGCGCCCTGGTGGAGCAGGTCGCCGCCGCGCCCGACGGCCGGCGGGTGACCCTGGTCGTCGGGGCGCGCGGATTCGCGGAGCTCTACGACGCGACCGCCCTCGACAAGCTCCAGTGTGCCCACGACTGGCTGACCGTCGTGCCCGCCTTCAGTCACGATCCCGCCGCCGAGCCGGCCGAGCAGGGCGACGCCCTCACCATCGCCCTCGACCGTCACCGCCCCGATCAGGATGTCCACGTCTGCGGCCCGCCGTCGATGCTGGCCGGCGCGCGGCTGCGGCTGCTCGCCGCCGGGGTGCCCGCCGACCGCGTCCACCTGCCGTACGCGATGGTGCCCTGATGGCCGTCTACCGCAGCCGGCACGCCCCGCCCGACCCGCTCACCCCCGACCGGGTCCTCGGCGTGACGCTGCCGCGCGCGCCGCTCGGCCGGCGCGGCTACCGGGTCGACGAGGTCGACGCCCTGCTGCACCGTCTCGCCCACGAGCTGCGCGACCGCACCCGCCAGCTCGACCTCACCCGCGCCGAGAACCACCGCATCAAGGAGGCGCTGCGCACCTGGCAGACCCGGCACGCCGAAGAGCGCTCGCGCGCCCGGCCGGCCTGATCCTCTCCAGTGGACGGTACGTCGACGCCCGGTCGGCCGCGATCACGATGATCACTAGGATCGGCGCCGTGATGATCAAACGACGGCTCCCGGCGGTCCTCATAGGACTGCTGGTGGCCTTCCCGACACTGGGCGTCCCCGCCTACGCCGACGAGCACGAGACCGAGCCCGCCGAGCCGCCCAAAGTGGAGCTGGTGCTCGACGTGAGCGGCTCGATGCGCGCCAAGGACATCGGCGGTCGTACTCGTATCTCCGTCGCCCAGGAGGCGTTCAACGACGTCGTGGACGCGCTGCCCGAGACGACGGATCTCGGCATCCGCGTCCTCGGCGCCACCTACGGCGGCGACGACAAGAAGGTCGGCTGCCAGGACACCCAGCAGCTCGTACCGGTCGGCCCCGTCGACCGGGTGAAGGCCAAGAACGCCATCGCCACCCTGCGCCCGACCGGCTTCACCCCGGTCGGCCTGGCCCTGCGCGAGGCCGCCAAGGACCTCGGCACCGGCGAGACCACCCGGCGCATCGTGCTCATCACCGACGGCGAGGACACCTGCGCGCCGCCGGACCCCTGCGAGGTGGCCCGCGAGCTGGCCGCCCAGGGCACCCACCTGGTGGTCGACACGCTCGGCCTCATCCCCGACGAGAAGGTACGCAAGCAGCTCGTCTGCATCGCCTCGGCGACCGGCGGCACCTACACCTCCGCGCAGAGCAAGGACGACCTGACCCGGCGGATCAAGCAGCTCGTGGAACGGGCCAAGGACACCCACGCCAAGACGCCGGCGAAGGTGACCGGCACCGACGTGTGCGCCAAGGCGCCCGTGCTCACCCCCGGCGTCTACACCGACCGGGAGCGCTTCGAGGAGCACCGGTGGTACCGGATCCCGGTCCAGCCGGGGCAGGAGCTGCGGGCCTCGGTGAGCATCGGCCTGGACCGGCCGTTGAACCGGGACTACGGCGTACTGCTGCGGGCCACCGCCACCGACGGACGGGAACTGGTCCGGGGCAACGACGCCGGCAGCGGCCGTACCGACGTGCTGTCCACCGGCGTGCGCTGGTCGGCGGCGGAGGACGACGACGAGGAGGAGGCCGAGGACGGCGACAAGGGCGGCGTCTTCTCCGGCTCGACCGGGAAGGCCCCCGAGCCCACGGTCGTCTGCCTGGTCGTCAGCAACTCATTCTCCGCCAAGGCGGGTGCGGCTCAGGCGCCGGGCATGCCGCTCGAACTGACCATCGACCTGGTCGACGCGTCGCCCGCCCCGAACAGCCCGGGTCTCGGCCGGGGCTGGGTGCTGCTGGGCGTACTGACCCTCGCGGGCCTGCTCAGTGGGTTGATCGTTGGTTGGCTGACCCGTTGGTGGGTAGCGGTCTGGAGGACCCGATGACGATGCGGAAGGCTCCGGCCCTGATCTCGGCCCGCCGGGCGGCGGTGCTGCTCGCCGCCACCGGTGTCGCCGTCGCGCTGCCGGCCGCCGCCGGCGCGGACACCCCCACCCCGTCGCCGGGGGCCGCCACCATCAACAAGGCCGGCACCTCGTTCCTGACCGCCGCCGGCATCAGCCCCGGCCAGCCGGTACGCGTCGGCGCCTCCGTCGGCGACTACCTGTACTGGTCGTTCACGGCCTCGGCGGGGGACACCCACCACGTGGCGGCCACCGTGTCGCTGCCCGCCACGGCGAGCCGGAAGGGCGACTCCACCTGGACCGTCGAGGTCTTCGACGGGCTGCGCCGCCGGCAGGCGTGTGTCGCCGGGGCGCAGACCCCGGTGGCGTCGAGGAGCGCCGCCACCGTCGAACTCGACTGCGAGCTGCGCCAGGTGCGCTCGTGGGCCGAGCCGTGGTCGGGTGACCCGCTGCCGGGCACCTACTACGTCCGGCTGTCCGGCACCGAGCTGCCGGAACAGGAGCTGGGTCTGCCGATCGAGGTGAGCCTGCTCGTCGGGGTCGAGTCCGACGGCGACACCAAGCCGGAGGGCGGCGACCTGAAGGAGCCCCTGGTGCCGGCGGTCAACCCGGGCAAGGTGCTCGCCGGCGACCCGACCGCCGGCACGCCCGACCCGGCGGCGGCCGGCGAGGACGAGGACGGCTGGTTCGACTGGGTCCGCTGGCCGAGCCTGTCGTCCCGCTGGTACTGGACCGTCGGGGGCGGCATCCTGGCCGCCGTCGCGGGTGTGGTCGGCTTCGCCCTGACCCGCCCCCGCCAGCGCGTCGGCTGACCGGTGACGGCAGGGCGGGCACGACCGCACGCGTCGTCCCCGCCCTGCCGCCAGCCACGCCGCACACGTCGATCGCCCGGCGGTTTGTGTAGGAAGCGCTGCTTTCAACCGACTCGACCACATGGCAGAGTGTCGACCCCGACACGGCCCGGCCCCTGTGGTTGAGTGACCCGGTCGACGACCACACAGCCATGGAGATGTGATGACCGACGGGCTCCGGGAGATCGAGGTCAAGTACCGGGTCAGTGACCCCGACGCGCTGGTTGACGCGCTCGAAGCCCGGGGAGCGACGTTCTCGGAGCCGGTACGCCAGGACGACCAGGCGTACGCGGCCCTCGGCTGGAATTACGGCCAGAGCAAGGCGGGTGCGGCGTTCGCCCGGCTGCGGACCGAGAACGGGCGGCACGTCTTCTGCGTCAAGAAGCCGCTGGACAACGAGCTGGCCTGCCAGGAGCACGAGACGGAAGTGCTCGTCCGGGACCAGATGCACGAGGCGATCCTGGCGATGGGCTTCTACCCGACGGTGCGGATCGTGAAGACGCGGCGGACCGCACGGCTCCGGCAGATGTCGCTCTGCCTCGACGAGGTGCGCGGTCTCGGTGCCTTCTTCGAGATCGAGGTGATGGTCGGCGGCACCCGTCCGGCCGACGACGTGCAGCGCGATCTGGATCGGTTCGCCCGCTCCCTCGGGGTGGAGTTGGAGCGGACCACGGAAACCTACGACTCGTTGATCCGCGCGTCGCTGCCGGTCGGGGCCTGACCGTCACCACCATGGCCGAGCAGCGCCCGGACCGGGTCGAGGAGCGCGGCGACAACTTCCTCCGGTGACTGCGCGCCAACATCATGGACGTGCACGGGAAACCCGGCTTCGCTCAGCTCGGCCGAGACCATGACGTACAGCTCCATCTCCCGTCGCCCCGCGTCCACCCCGCCACGGTGGAATCTGCTGTGGATGCCCCGCGCGGCGGCCCGGCTGCGCGACTGGTTCGGGTCACCCGTGAGGACGACGGTCAGGTCGGGGCGGTCGGCCAGGCGGTTGAGGTCCCAGATGAACGTCGGATCGACCCCGTCCAGTCGCTGCAACACCAGTGACGTGGCGAGGTACCGGTCGCAGAGAACGATCTTTCCGGCGGCGAGCGCCGGCCGGATCTCGGTCTCCAGGTGGTGATAGCGGTCGGCCGCAACGAGACAGGCCAGCGTCAGACCATGGTAGTCATCGGTCCCATACCGTGCGGTCTGGCCCAGCCTGGTGCGGGTGGGCTCCTTCGTTGGATGCACCAGCCAGCCGTCGGCGGCCAGGCTGTCGGCCAGGAGCGCCGTGATCGTGGTCTTTCCGACGCCGCTCGGGCCGTCGACGACGATGAAGCTGCCATTCATCGCGACGCCGATCGGCCGTGTTGCGCGCGGGCCAGCTCGACGAGCTTTCGCCGTAGGTACGGCAGCTCGACCTCCCCGAACTGGAGATTCACCGAGAAGTTGAACTCGTCGCGTTCCCGCATGGCTTCGTCCAGTCCCTCGCCGGTGAGGTCGATCGCGTCGTAATTAAGCAGTTGCGCCGCTTCGTACCGGCCGGTGGCCAGCAGCCGGTGCCACTCCGGAGTCCCGGGGTATGGACGGAACTCGAACACGCTGGCTCGGAAGGATCCAGGCTGGCTGTCGGCAAGGTCCCACAGCTCGTAGACGTGCCGGACGGTGTCGTCGAGTTCGGCCCGGGTCTCCGTGGGCAGGCCAAGGATGAAGTAGCCCTTGACGTTGATGCCGAGCCGGGTGAGTCGGCGGACCACCTGCCGGGTCAGTTCCGGGTCGATCCGCTTTCCGATATGGCCGAGCACCCGGGCGCTGCCGGATTCGATCCCGAGCGCCACCTCCCGGCAGCCGTTTCCGACGAGGCTCTCCAGCAGTACGTCGTCCGCTCGGGCGAGGACATTGATCCGCCCGGTCGCGTCCCAGACGTATCGGCTGCCAATCCCGGCCGCGCCGAAGGCGGCCATGCACCGACGGATGAACCGCTCGTAGCCGAGGAAAAGATCGTCGACGAAGCGGTATGCCGTCACCCCGTATCGGGCGTGGACCGCGTCCATCTCGGCGATGATGTTCTCCGGATCCCGGGTGCGGATCGTGACATCGGGATTCGCGCTCACGGCAGCCCCGCAGAACGAGCAGTCGTAAGGGCAGCCGCGGGCGCCCACCATGGCGGCCTCCAGGGGGCCGTCAGCCGGGCGATAGGGGTCGGCGGCGAAGTAGCGCCGGTCGACGAACGGTAGGCCGTTGATGTCCGGGGCGAGATGCCGCTTCGAGCCGGGGCTGTCTCCGGTCACCGGCGTGCGCAGGACGGGGTCGCGCCACATGACTCCCGGCAGCCGCGAGCGACGGTGGCGCCCGTGGAGCAGCTCCGCGACCCGCGTCTCGCCTTCGCCGAGGACGAGGGCCTCCAGGCGGTCGAACCGGGGATCGTTGATGACCGTGGCGGGCATGGCCTTCGCCTGGTGACCACCGACCATGATGTTGATTGCCGGATCGAGCCGGGCAGCGATGCGTGCGCTGAGATCGTAGGTCGGAGCCAGGAGGTTGAAGCCGACCCAACGCGGCGCGGCCTCGTTGATGATGTCGCAGATCCGGCGGACACCCAGCCCCAGGGCCTCGCCGTCGAGCACGCCTACGCGGAAACCTTGGGCGGCCGCGTAGGTGGCGATGTAGCCCATCCCGAGTACGGGCAGGGTGAAGTCGTTGACGCGGGGGCGCAGGTCGTAGTCGCGTAGCGGGGCGTTGACCAGTAGCAGGTCGAGCGGTGAGCCCGGCGGGGCGCCGAGGACCGGAGAGCTAGACGGATCCGTTGTGTCGGCAACCGAGGGCAAGGGTGAGCAGGGTGTACGTGGCGAGGTCGTCACCGGTCACCCGCTGCCACGCCCGAACGAACGATGGTTCGTCACCCGGCCAGGGATGGTCCGGGTTCGCCCGCCGCGCCCAGGTGCGGACCGCCAGGTCGCCGTAGGGGTAGAGCGCCCAGTCGTTGCTCCAGTCGGCGACCGCCGCGCCGGCACTCCACGGGCCGATCCCGGGGATGGTCTGAAGCTCCTTGACCAGTACCGAGGGGGACAGGTTGGACCAGGTCGGGCCGTGAGCGAGAAAGGCCTGGGCCGCATGCCGCAGCGGACGTCGCTTGAACGCCATACCACACTGGGTAAAGTCGCCATCGCTCAGAGTTAGCACACGGTCAGGAGATGGGAAAGCGTGGATGTCCGTCTCATCGGATAGCGCGACCCCGGGGCCGAAGCGCACGCAGAACTCCCGATACAGCCGACGTGCCTGTCCGGCCCGGATGACCTGCCGGACGATCGCCGTTGCCAGCGCATCCCACAGACTCGGGTTGCGCAGTCGAGCCACCGTTCCCAGCGCTGCCAGCGGGCCGTGGATCGGTGCGGCCTGCGGTTGCGCTGCCGGCGGGGGAGCGAACGTGTCGACGATCGGTCGCGGCCCTTCGCCGGACACGGCCCGGTCGGTGATCAACCAGCCGTTAGCCGTGAGCAGCCATGCTGCTCCACTGTCGGTCGTCACCAGGCGATGGAAGCCATCGTCGTCCGTGTGCCAGGCTGGATGGTCCGTCATGAGGTAGTTGAAGCGCACGCCGCCTCCTCAAAGATCGGCAGGACCATCGGCGATTCTTGCATTCGGACCGCTGCCAGATGAGCTGCCTCGCCGCCGATGACCCGCCTTGGCCGAGGGGGCCGCCGGCTCGCCGAGGTGACCGCCCGCCAGGGCCAGGCCGACTTCCGGCGCAGGCTCGTCGAGGCGTACGGGGGACGGTGCGCGATCACCGGCTGCGACACCGAGGCCGCCCTCCAGGCCGCCCACATCTCCCCCTACGACGGGCCAGCCACGAACCGGGTGACCAACGGACTGCTGCTCCGGGCCGACGTGCACAACCTCTTCGACCGCGGCCTCATCTGGGTCGACGACCAGCTCCGCGTCCGGGTGAAGGGAGAGGCCGCGCACTACGCCCGGTGGCACGGTGCGGAACTGCGCCTGCCGGGTCGTAGGGTGGACCGGCCGGACGCCGCCGCGCTGCGCGCCCACAGACAGAAGGTGGCCGGGATGCCGTGACACCCCGCTGTTCCAGGTGGACCAGGCCCGGTGCACGGATGCGGCGCGTGGCCCCTCCGCCGGGGCGGGCGGCCTCTCGCGTCACCCGCCCGGCGGTTGGTAGGTGACCGGCATCCTGGCTGCCGAGTCGACCTCCTCCGGCGTCAGCAGCGGGACGACGGTGGCTTCCACCCCGCCCGCCGCCCGGACGGCGATGCCCAGCGCGGCGGCGGTCACGTTGTCCGGCACCTCGCCCACCACGTACAGGTCGTGCTGGCCGAACGCGAAGTACAGCGACTCCACCCGACCGCCGGAGTTCTCGACCAGCGCCCGGACCACCTCGGCGCGGGCCGTACCGCCCTCCTTGCCCAGCCCGGCGATGCCCTGGCTGGTGTAGGTCGCCTTGATCAGGAACTTCGCCACGTCGGCACCTGCCTTCCTCACGGTGGCGCAGCCCAGCGCGGGTACCCGCTCGCGGCGCAACCACGCCTGCCGGTTCCCCGCCCGGGACAGGGTCACTTCCGCCAGGCGGGGGCCATCCGTTCGGACATCTCGTGCCAGAAGGTCCGCAGGTCGTCGCGGTTGACCGCCTGCCAGTCGGCCCGCCCGGACGGGCGGAACCACTGCCCGACGAGGTCGATCTGGTGGGCGCAGAAGACCTCGTCCATCTGGTAGCGCAGCTCGTCGCCCTTCGGCGGCAGCGGGCAGAGCCGGAACGCGCAGTCGTCGATGCAGGTGGAGCCCGGCTGGACGTCGTGGGCCTGGCGGCGGCTGAGGGTGACCCGCATGGCGGTGCGGTCGATGGTGAGGCACGGCGGCAGTTCGTGCCGGCTGGCCCGGGTGAGCCGGCGTGCCCGCTCGTCGTCGTCGTGGCCCCGGTCGGCGAGGTTGAGCAGCAGCATCACGTCGGCCAGCAGCCGCTGCGCCCGCGGTTCCAGCACCGCCCAGCCGTGCGAGGGCGGCAGCCAGGTGTCCTGGAGCCGGCGGATGCCGGGTTGCGGGCTGACCGCGCCCACCCGTCCGACGATCTCCCGTTCGTCGATCCAGCAGTGCCGCTCGGGGTGGCGGTCGACGAGCGCCTCGACGCAGAGGTCCGCGACCCTGCGGACGAGCGGGTGCTCGGTGCCGCTGCCGGGGGACGGGGCGGCGTCCGTGCCGCCGGCGATCGAGACCCAGAACTCGACCAGGCCGCGCGGGTCGGATCCGTGGCCCCGCTCGCGCAGCGTCTCCGCCGGGTCGCGGGGCAGCGCCAGCAGGGTCAGCGCCTGGATGAGCACCAGGTGCGAATACCAGAACCGGGAGTGCCGCAGCGCCTTCTCGGCCTCCTCGACCAGGAGGCTGCGGTGTGCGGGATAGACGCGGCAGTTCGCGGCCAGGCGGAAGCCCTGGGCGAGGGTGAGCTCGTAGAGGCGGGCGCCGTCGGAGGCGTCGTTGGCCAGGCGGTGCACCCAGCGTCGCAGGTTCTGGTGGGCCTCGTGCCGCCAGGTGGTGCCGCCGGGGGCCGGCGCGTCGTCGGCGTGCAGGAACAGCGCCGGCGCGATCCAGGTCCGCAGCTCCGCCAGGCGCTGGCGGTGCGGGGCGTCGGCCGCGGCGCCATCCGGGCCGACCCGCCGGGCGGGCGGTTCGGCGAGCAGCTCACCCAGCTCCCGGACGGCCGTGTCGCCGCCGGCGGCGATCGCGCGGGCCGCGGCCAGCCGGGGGAGGTACGACCCCTCCTCTGCCATCATCCGGAACAGCTGCCGGTACTGCGGTGTCGGCCGCCGGGCGCGGAGCCCGACGGGTTCGGGCGGCCGGGCCCCGAGCTGTCGGGCGGCGTCGCCGAAGCGCCGCACGAGGGCGATCTTCGCGTCCTCCAGGGGGCGGTCGGTGACGCTCCCGTCGCCCTGGTAGTGGTGCCAGGCCGCGCGGATGGCGTCGGCCAGCGCGTGATGCGAGGCGTGCCCGGTGGCGGCGTCCATCTCCAGTGCCGCCGCGAACATCTCCAGCGCCCGGGTGCGGTTCGGCGTCCTTCTCGCCTCGTCGCAGAGCCGCCGCACGAGGGCGGACGGCCAGCTCCGCGTGGTCTTCGGCTCCCAGCCGGCCAGCCTCACCTGTTGACGGGCGGCGTCGGCGAGGCGGCGCAGCTCCCCGGGCCGGCCGGCCGGTTTCCCCCGCTCGCCCGCCTCCGCGCGCCCGGCGTGCAGGGTGAGCGCGGAGAGCAGTTCGCGCCCGGGGCCCGCGTTGCGGGTGAACGCGCGGTCGAGGTAGCCGTCGTCGCGCATGGCGGCGGTGAGGAAGCGGGAGCCGAGGTACGCCTGGATCACCCCGTGCTGGAAGCGCACCCCGTCCTTGCGCTTCACCACGATGTTCAGGGCGTCGCCGGTGGTCTCGGCGAGCCCGATGTCCTGCGGGTTGTCGGCGTCGAGTTTCTGTAGCCGGGCCTTCAGCTCGCGCAGGATCCGCCGCCGGCCGTCGCCGAGGGGCGCACCGCCGCCGGTGAGTTCCGTCGTGCGGACGAACTGCCGGTTGTCGTGCAACCCGATGCAGGCGAGGGCGGAGAGCACCTCGATCGCGTCGGACCGTTCGGTCTGCGGCAGGCCGTAGTCCTCGTAGAGGTCGCCGGCGACGACGGCCGCGCGCCACTCCTCGAGCAGCCGCCAACGCAGCGCGGCCCGTCCCGGGTCGACCGCCTTGACGTTGTCGAGCCGGTCGACCTCGTGGAGCTGGCCGATGATCCGCAGATAGAACGGGGAGTCGGCGACGTCGGCGGCCTTGACCAGCTCGGTGATGCGGTCCCAGCGGTGTTCCGTGCCCGAGCGGCGGCTGTGGGCCTGCACGTATTCGAGGGCGGCCCCCTCGCCGAGCGGCTCCAGTTGCAGCAGCAGCGCGTCCAGGCCCCGCAGCGGGTCGTCGGGGCGCGACGCGATCACCAGGGGCAGCCGCTCCCGCACCGCTGCCCGGATGGCGTCTCGGAGCACGCTGTCCCGGTCGGCGGCGGGCTGGTCGGCCTCGGCGAGGGTCTCCTCCAGGCCGTCGGCGAGCACCACGACGCGGTTCTCCAGCCAGAGCCTGCGCCAGATGCGGTCGGCCTCGCCCGCCCCGCGCAGCCGGGCGTCGATGGTGCGCCCGAACTGTTCGAGGGCGAGCTGGTGGAAGTTCAGTTTCTCCGGGTCCTTGACCGTCCGCAGGTCGATTCCGACCGGCACGACCTTGATGGTCATCAGCCGCTCCGCGAGGCGGGCCAGGGTGGCGGTCTTGCCGGTGCCGATGCCGCCCACCAGCAGCAGCGGCCGTCGGGTGGCCCGGTCGCGCAGCCGCTGGATCAGCAGTTCGCACAGCTCGTCGCGGCCGACGACGTCGGCCGGGTCGAGACCCCGTTCGGCGCTGGGCAGCACCATCCGGCTGTTGCGCAGGACGTTGTGCCGGTACCAGCGGCGGACCGGGATGTATCGCCAGTAGTAGAAGATCGCGAGTCCGAGCGCCGTGCCCAGCAGGGGCTTGACGAAGCCGATCACCTGGCGGCAGTAGTAGTCTCGCGGACCCTTCCCGCCGCACCACCCGGACACGCGCATCGGGTCGATGCCGAGGACCGTCAGGATCGCGGAGAGGGCGGCCCAGCCGAGGAACGCCCAGGCGGCGGCGTTGATCGTCCAGCGCAGCCAGCGGTGGTAGCGCCACCGCACCCTGACGTTGCCCCGTTCGTCGGTGCGCCGGCGGCGGTCGCGCTCGGCCCGGCGTTCCCGCCGGGTCCGCCACCGGCGCCGGCGCTGGCGTAGCCACAGCTGGGCCGCCCAGGCCGGACCGCGTTTCGGCCTCCGCATCGGCACCCCCATGATCGACATGGTCGGCCAACGGGCGGCGGCACCCGCCTCCGCCCAACGCCCACGCTAGTGCCCGCCGCCGCAGGCCAGCGGCCGGTTTCCGCATCCCCGCCCGGCCCGGACGCGCCGGTCCCCGCCCGCCGCCCGTCGTGCGTCGCCCGGCTGGCGTAGGGTCCCGTAGACCTCGTGGGGAAGGTGGGATCGATGCGGGCCGGGTTGCAGGTGCCGCCGGCGGTCGAGGCGGAGCGGGTCGTCACGGCCGTGCTGGCCGACCTGCGCTCCGGCGCGCACCGGGGCGTCGTGGTCGACTCCCCGCCGGGGGCCGGCAAGTCGACGTTGGTGGTGCGCGCCGCCGTCGAGCTGGCCGCCGCCGGTGAGCCGCTGATCATCATCGCGCAGACCAACGAGCAGGTCGACGACCTGATCGACCGCCTGGCCCGCAAGGCGCCCGAGCTGCGCATCGGCCGGCTCTCCGCCGGCGACTACCGGCCGTCGGAGCGGGTGCGGGGCCACGAGACGGTCCGGGTGGCCGCGAAGGTCGCCGACCTGGGCGGCCCGGCCGTCATCATCGGTACGGCCGCGAAGTGGGCCACGGTCGCCGAGGGCTCCTGGCCGTGGGCGATCGTCGACGAGGCGTACCAGATGCGGTCGGACGCGCTGCTGCGCGTGGCCGGCAGGTTCGAGCGGGCGCTGTTCGTGGGCGATCCCGGCCAGCTCGACCCGTTCTCGACCGTCGAGACGGCGCGCTGGACCGGCCTGACCTGGGATCCCATGCAGTCGGCGGTGGCGGTGCTGCTGCGCCACAACCCGGAGCTGCCGGTGCATCGGCTGCCGGTGTCGTGGCGGCTGCCCGCGTCGGCCGCGCCGGTGGTCGCGGCGGCGTTCTACCCGTTCACCGGGTTCCGCGCCGGTACCGGCCCCGACGACCGGGTATTGACGTTCACCGAGGCCGGCCCCGGGGACGCGGTCGACGAGGCGGTGGAGCTGGCCGCCCGCACGGGCTGGGCGCTCTACGAGCTGCCGGCCGGCCACACCCTGCGTACCGATGCCGAGGCCGCCTCGGCGTGCGCGGCGCTGGCGCTGCGGGTGCTGCGGCGCGGCGCGGTCGCCGTCTCCGAGCACGCGCCGGCCGGGGCGCCGGTCACCGCCGACCGGATCGCCGTCGGGGCCGCGCACCGCGACCAGGTCGCGGCGATCCGCGCGCACCTGGGCGAGGCCGGGGCGGGCATCACCGTCGACACGGCCAACCGGCTCCAGGGCCGGGAGTACGACATGACGATCGTGTTGCACCCGCTGTCGGGTCGACGGGACGCGACGGCGTTCCACCTGGAGTCGGGGCGGCTCTGCGTGCTGACGTCCCGGCACCGGCACGCGTGCGTCGTGGTGGCGCGGGCGGGGATCGGCGAGCTGCTGGACGCGCACCCGTCGACGGAGATCGTGCACCTCGACGTGCCGGTGAAGTTCCCCGACGGCTGGGAGGCGAACCAGACGATCCTCGCGCTGCTGGCCGGGGCGGCGGCGTCGGCGAACGGGCGGTGACGCGGTCAGGCGTAGGTGTCGCCGAACTCGCGTACGCCGTCGACGTCGAGGGTGATCCGGCTGTTGTCGATCCACTGGCCGGTCGCGGCGCGCCAGCTCGGGTCGTCCCGTTCGTCGATGCCGGTCCAGTCGGGCCGGTGGTGGCGCAGGTGGATCGGGCCGGTGGACGCGCCGGGGGCGAGGACGCCGCCGGTGAAGGTCAGCTCGACCCATCCGGGGACGGGCGTGCCCGGCAGCGGGTAGCGGGTGGGCGTCGGGGTGGGCGTGGGCGTGCCGCCGGCCGGCGGCGACGGCGGCAGCGGCGGCGGGAAGAACGTCACGGAGCGTCCGATCCGGTCGCAGCCCACCGCCGCCCAGTCGCAGTTCGGCACCAGGGACGTGTTGCCGCCCTCGAAGGTCAGGTGGTAGCGCACCCGCACGGTGGCGAGGTCGAGCGGCGCGCTGCCGGTGTTGGCGACCTGCAGGACGTGCTGGATCTGGTTGTCCGTGGGTGACCAGTCGAGGTTGCGGTAGCTGACCTTCGCCCGCCCGTACGCGGTGCGCACCGGCGTGACGAGGGAGGGGTCGGAGTAGCCGCCGAGCGTGTAGGCGCCGACGACGAGCCGGTAGTCGCTGCCGGGGGCCAGGTTCGTCAGCGTCAGGGTGGTCGCGGTGGTGGTGCCGAGGGCGCGGTAGACGTGGGGGCCGAGCTGCGCCCGCACCTCGTAGGTGATCGGCTCCGCGCCGGCCGGCTCGCCCGCCCACGCCGACGGGGTCCAGGCGAGCGTGAGGTGGTGCGGCTCGTTGGCGACGACGACGGGGCTGCCGGGGGTGGTCAGCGCCGGGGTGTCGTCCGCCCGGGCGGCGCCGACGGCGAGCAGGCTCAGCAGCCCGGCGAGGGCGGCGACGGTGGTGACGCTACGGGCGCGCATGGTGACGATGCTAGCGACTCAAATTGATCCACATCAAATTCCGCCGCTGTCAATACATTGATAGTGATCATTGTTAATCGCTCCCTAGGCTGGCCCCGGCGTCACCCGCCGCCCGGCCGGCCGGCCCACCGACCGGCGGCTCTCCGCTCGTCCTCCGCGCTCACATCGCGAGGTGTCGAATGGTCAGTTCACTCCGTCTCCGCGCCGCCCTGGCGGCGGCGCTCACCTGCGTCCTGGTCGTGATGGCCGCGCCGGCGTCCGCCTGGGCCGCCGGGCCCGACCGGGCCGGCGCCCGCGACGAACTGCGCCGGTACCTGTCCGCCCACCCGGGCGGCACGCCGATCAACGACAACGAGATCAGTTACGGCGACGGCGCGCTCGTCGTCACCCTTCGCGCCCCGGTGGGCACGTACGGGGTCGCCGACTGCCCCCTGGGTTCGTTCTGCTTCTACGAGTGGCCCAACTTCGGCTATCCCCGGGGCCGCCTCTCCGACTGCGGCCGGCAGGCCCTCGCCGACTGGCAGTGGCAGTACCGCGTCGAGTCGGCGCACTACAACATCGGCAGTGGGTACGTCTCGTTCTACTACCACAGCACCCGGCTGTTCGACGTCGGCGCGGCGAACCGGGTGCGCAGCGACGCCAGCCCCTACCGGAACTGGGCGAACTACGTCGAGCGCCGCTGCTACTGACCGGGCCGCCGCCGTCGCCCGGGCCGCCGCCCCTCACGTCCGCGCTGCCGCCCCCTGAACCGGACGCCGGGCCGCCCCCGGTCGACGCAGCGACCCCGTGCTGGTGCAGAGCATCTCCACCGTCGACAACGCCGCGGCTCGGTGGCGGCCCGGCCAGCTCACCCGCAGCTCGGCCCGGAGACGGTGTCGGTGCGACCGCGCCTGAGGAAGAGCTGGTGACCCAGGACGGCGTCGTCCGACACCCGGGTCGTCTCGTGGCTGAGCAGCTCGCCGCTGGTGGGATCGAACAGCAGCGTCTCCCGGCGGCCGTGCTGGTCGTCGGCGCTGAACGCCAACCCCGGCCGGCCGGCCCGGTCGGGGAATGCGCCCCGCCGCTGGATGGCCGGCGTGCCGGCCAGATGGTGCAGCAGCGCCGACCGCTGCGCCGCGTCGAGCGGGTGGTAGCGGTTCAGCCGCGCGACCACCTGGAGCGTGCCGGCGGCGTCGCGCTGCTCCGGGGGTAGCGCGTCCAACTGCCGCGCGAACTGGTCGCGCAGGTCGGCGGGGTCGGCCGACGGGCGCGGTGGCACCTCGGTCAGGTCGCCCTCGCCGTAGCGCACCACCGACGGGTACGGCGACCGCCGCCCGTCCGTCACGGGGGTGACGGTCCGGCGGCCGGCCAGGCGGGAGTTCCACCACAGCCGCTCGTCGCGGTACGTCCGCAGGCCGTCGGTGCCCGGCGGCGCGTCGCCGAGGGACCAGACCCGCAGGCAGACGAAGGCGTACGCGCCCTCGGCCGGCGGCTCCACCATCCGGGCGACCGACTGCGCGAGATCGGCCAGCGGCTGCCGCGCGCCCGCCTGTTCCGGGCCGTCGAGGGGCGGCGGGACGGGCGACTCCCGGCGGCCGAACATCTGCGGCGGGTGTTGGGCGACGGCCGGTGCGAGAACGCCGCCGAGCACGGCCACCACCCCCAGCAGCACGGTGACCCGTACCGGCAGCCGGATCGCGGCCCGCGCGGGGGCGCCGGGGAGGCGCTCCGCGCGGGGCACCGGGCGGGCCCGGGGCACCCGCCGGCCGCGCGGCGCGCCGAGATGGCGCGGCGCCGGCCGACCACCCCGGAACAGCCGGGCGCCGGCGGTGGGCCGGCGGCGGCGCGGGGTGGCCGCGTTCTCGCCCGCCGGTCGGGGCCGGAACGCCGGCTGGTTGCCGCCGGCGTCGAGCCACAGCGGCAGGGCGGCACCCGTGCCGGGCCGGGGCGCCGGACCGGTGGGGGGCCGGGACGGCGGACCCGTGTGCGGCCGGGGCGCCGGGGCGGTCGCGGTGCCCTGCCAGCCGAGCGGGCCGGGCGTGGTGGTCTGGTGGCCGGGCGGCCGGGGCGTGGTGGCGTGGTGTCCGGGCGGGCCGGGCGTGGCGGCGTGGTGTCCGGGCGGCCGGGGCGTGGCGGCGTGGTGGTCGGGCGAGCCGGGGGTGGGGGCGTAGTGGCCGGGCGGGCCGGGGGTGGGGGCGTGGTGGCCGGGCGTGGTGGCGTGGTGGGCGGTGGGGCCGGGCGTCGTGGCGTCCCAGCCGGCCGGGCCGTCCGCCGTCGGCGGTGCCACGGCGATCGCCGCGTGCGGCGGCCACGACAGGTCCGGCGGCGTGCGGGCCAGCGGCCCGCGACTGTTCGGCTGGCCCGAGCGCTCGTAGCGGGACGGCTGCTCGTTGTCCGGGGCCACGGCCGTCGCCGGCTCGCACCCGCCCGCCTGCCCCGCCCCGCCCGCCGGCGCCGGCGTGGTGGCCCGGGCGGGCCCGGCCGGGGGCCGGCCGACCGGCTGGTGGAACTCCCGGCGGTACGCCTCCAGCGCCCACGCGGCCAGCTGGAAACACCACCGGCGCGCCGAGAACGGCACGTTGTCGTAGGTGCAGCAGGTCAGCGCCTGGCAGAGCAGGGAGAGCAGGTACTGGGCCCGCCACTCGGAGACCCAGTTGTCCGTCCGGGCGAACGCGCCGCCCACCTGGTGCCCGGCGTTCACCAGCTCGGCGAGCACCGGGGGCAGCCGGGACGGGCGCCGGCCGGTGGGGAAGACGAGGTGTCGGGTCAGGGCATCCGCCTGGTCGGGCGGCAGGTCCGCGACGTGCCGCAGCACCGTGGTGAGGACCAGGGTGGTCAGGTCCCGGGTCAGGGGCGCGTCGTCCTCGAAGGTGTTGAGGTCCACCAGCCGGAAGGTGCCGGGAACCAGCCGTTCCTCGGTGTCCCGCAGCACGAGGACGTTGCCGCCGTGCAGGTCACCGTGGGAGTTGCCGTACAGGTAGTCGATCTCGTCGGCGCCGAACGGCGACCCGGCTCCGAGCGTCCGGAGTGGATTGGGTAGCTCCGGCGCGCCGTCCCACGCCGGCCACGCCGTCTCCGGGCCGGGCAGGCCGAGGTCGCGTACGGCGTCGTGGAGGCCGTCCAGCGCGTCGAGGGCGGCGAGTTCCCGCCGCACGTACTCCCCGACGGTGGCTGTGGCGGTCTGCCGGCCACCGCTGTTCCAGTCGTTGAGCACCCGGTCGCACACCTCGCGGATGACCGGCACGATCTCCTCGTCGTCCAGGTCGTGCAGCGTCACCATGTCGTCCGCCCCGTTGGCGATCTCCTGGAACATCAGGAAGCGCCCGTCGACCAGCGGGTGCGGCGGATAGGGCTGGCGAACGAGGTGCCGCTCGGCGAAGCCAGGGCTGGACGACACGGCCCGCTCGTGCCGTCCCGGCTCGCGCCGGGCGGCCGCGGCGGCCGGCAACACCTTGACCAGGAGCTTCCGTCCGGTGAAGCGGCCCGGGCCGCCGGGCAGCTTCAGGATGATGGTGAACAACAGCGCCGGCGTGTAGCCGCGGGCGCGGCGTGGCCGGCGGGGGCGGTGCACGGTGCCGCCCAGGTGGCCGGCCCAGTCGCGCAGCGCCGCCGCGACTGTCGCATCCGGCGCGTAGCTTTCGAGCTCGTCGAGACCGTCGCCCATGTCCGTCGTTGGACCTTCCACGAGGAGTGAAAGAGGGGTAGGACGAGCGGGGTGGATCGTCCGAAGGGATCGGCGCTGGTGAGCGCGGAGGCAAAGCTACCGCAACTTTCGGGCGAACGCGTCAGTAATTGGCGCTCCACCGCGTACTTACCCAAAAGTAACCACTAGATCACCTTGCGCTCCATGTATGACACGGTCCGTGACATATAGCTCGCTGGATATAGAATCGGCCACCCAGGTGGGAGGCCGCGATGACGGAGCGCACTGATTCCCTGCTCGAACGCCAGACGCAGCCCGAGATGATGGCCCTGCTGCGGGCGATGTCGGTCTGCCACGGCCGGGCCCAGCGGCTGGACAACCTGCGGCTGGGGCTCTCCGTGGCCCTCGGCCTGGCCGGCGCGGTGGTGGCCTTCACCGCCGTGTCGGCCACGCTCGTCACCGCGCTCGGCGCGCTGTGGGCGCTGGTCAACGCGGTCGGCCTCGCCTCCTGGTCGCGCGGGCAGATCCGCCGCGCCGCCGTGCTCCAGGAGATGTTCGACGTCGGCCTCTTCGGCCTACGGTGGAACTCGGTGGCCGTCGGTGACGAACTCAGCGCGGCGGAGGTGAGCCGGCTGGGGCGGGCCTTCCGGGGCGACGAGCAGTACCTGCGCGACTACTACGAGATCCCGCCGTTGCCCCACCCGTACGACGTGCTGGCCTGCCAGCAGCAGAACCTCGGCTGGGGTGCCCGGCTGCGCCGCCGCTACGCGCACGCCGTACTCGCCGGCGTCGGTGCCTGGACCGTCGCCGGCGTGGTGTTCGGGCTGGCGGCCGGGTTGACGGTCTCCGAGCTGCTGTCCCGCTGGTTCGTCCCGTCGCTGGGCGCGCTGCTGCTGGGCCTGGAGATCTATCGCGGGCAGCGGGACGTCGCCGCCGAACGCGACCGGGCGATGTCCGTCGTGCAGCGGCACATCGCCGCAGCCGTCCGGGGTGACTCCGCCGCCTCGGCGGGCGAGTCGATGCGGCTCGCCCGACAGGTGCAGGACCTGATCTTCCACACCAGGCAGGGGCAGGCGCGGGTGCCCGACTGGTTCTTCCGGCGCTACCACTCCAGCGACCGCGTCGACTTCCAGGCCGCCATGGCGGGCCTCGCCCAACTGCTGGCCGCCCGAGGGCCGGTGGCGCGGGCCGACTGACCCGGCCGGTGTCACCGGCCCGGGGGCTGGTACTCGTGCCGCTCCCGGGTCGCCTCGTCGATCTCCTCCGCCGTCAGGATCGGGGTGACCCGGGTGTCCACCCCGCCCGCCGCGCGGATGTCGATGGCCAGCGCCGCCGCGGTCTTGTGGTCCGGCAGGTCGCACACCACGTAGGTGTCGTCCGGGCCGAAACCGAAGTACATCGACTCCATCCGCCCGCCGGCGCCCTCGACCAACTTCCGGACGACCTCGACGCGTCTGCTGCCGCCGTCGGTGGTCAACCCTTTGATCCCGTCGACCGTGTAGGTCGACTTCAAGAGGAACTTCGGCACGCCGTCACCGCCTCCCCGACGCGTCGCCCCGTGCCGGGGCTCAGCTCGTCCCCCGTCGTTGGACCCGCTCGCCACCCGTGACCTTCGCCCGCCCCTGGTCGCGTTCCGTGCCCGCGGATCCGGTGGCGGTGCGCAGGTGCCGGGCCTTCGGCGAGTGCTCGACGGGCGAGCCCTGGTGGCCCCGGGCGCCGCTGCCGGGATGGCGCCGACCGCGCGCCGACTCGCCGCCGGGATCGTGCTTGTTCTCCTTGTGGCTACCCATGCGCCGCGCGTACCCGATCCGCCGGGCGCTAGTCGTGGCGGCCCGGTGGCCGGCGCGGCGTCGAGCGGGTGTTGCGGCCGTCGGTGGCGTGGCGGCCGTCGGCGGCGCGGCGTCGAGCGGTGGCGTGGCGGCCGTCGGCGGCGCGGGCGGATTGTCGGCAGCCGCCGGCCGGCGCGGCGGGCCGTGGTCCGCGCGGTGGGGCAGCTCGACAGCGCGGACGACGGGGAAGAGTCGGGCATCCGGTCCGCTTCGGGCGCAAAGCCGACCGACGGCACAAGACCGCGATCCGCGCCGCCGTCGATCACCGGAGTTCCTGTCGTCCTGCCGATAGAACGGCGGTTCTCCTGATCAACGGTGATCGATAGCGTGGCGACAGGCAAAGGCCGTCCAGGAAAGGCGAGCCATGACCGATTCCCGCACTCCACTGTCCCGGCGGCGGATCCTGCTCGGCGCCGCCGCGGCCTCGGCGGCCACCGTCGCCGGAGCGAGCGCCGCACACGCCGCACCACCGACCGCACCCGTCGGGGGACCGTCCCCGGCGCGACCCGCCCAGCCGCTCCTCGCCCGGGACCGGATCGCCACGGCACGGCTCGCCGGCGGGCCGGCCCGCTTCCAGGCCGATTTCCACGAACGCCTCGACGCCTGGCTGGCCTTCTGGTCGGCCAACTCGCCCCGCAGCTGGAGCACGCCGGTGGCGGTCGAGGGCACGGTGAGCGCGGACGGCGACGCGTTCACGCTGCACGCGATCCGGGTCAGCCGCGACGACGAGACCCGCGACGCCTTCGCCGCCGGCCGGGCCGACGCCGCGCACCTCGGCACCCTCGCCAGCCTGCACCACCACTTTCCGTCGGTCCGCCTCGAGGCCGGCGGCGCGCTGCGGGTGACCGACGGCCCCGCCGGCTGGACCGGCTCGGCCGAGCAGGTCGCCTTCGCGGTCGCCGCCTGCCGCGAGCTGTGGGGGCAGCGCGGCGCCGACGCCACCGACTGGCGGGAGCGCGTACGCCGGGCCGGGCACGCGGCCGACCCCGCCTCCCGGGCCGGCTGGGCGGCATTCACCAGAGCGAGTCTGCGGCGCGGGCTGCGGACCGAATCGTACTGACCACCGGAGGTAGGACATGGCACGCAGCGAGTTCCGATTCGTCGTCGACGGCGTCGAGCTGACCACCGAACAGCAGAGCCTCATCGCCGGCGAGATCCAGAAGGCGGGCCTCAACGCCCTCTCCGTCGCCGGCAGCAAGCTGACCAACCCGCTCGCCGTCGGGCACGCCAACATCAAGCTGCGCCCCGAGTGGTACGGGCTGTGGCTTATCGACGGCCCGTTCGCCGAGCAGCTCGGCCAGAAGATCAACGACCTCGGCTTCTGGA
Organism: Micromonospora sp. NPDC004336; assembly: GCF_053602615.1. Taxonomy (NCBI): domain Bacteria; kingdom Bacillati; phylum Actinomycetota; class Actinomycetes; order Micromonosporales; family Micromonosporaceae; genus Micromonospora; species Micromonospora sp. NPDC004336. Next base: position 5,815 of record NZ_JBSGDY010000024.1, on the reverse strand, counting down.
TGCAGCGGTGACGGACCCCGTCCACCGGCCGGACCCGCCGGAGCGGATGTGCCCGAGCACCCCCGCGGCCAACGCCACGGTGTTCCTCGGCATGATCACTCCGGCGGGTCGGGTCGCCTACGTCACGCCGCCGCTCCCGGCCGAGGTCGCCCTCGCCCAGGCCGGCCCGGGCGCGGCGGTCGAGTCCACGTACCGGCTCGCCGGCCCCTGTGTCACCGCGAGGTGCGGCTTCTGGACCGGCGAGCACTGCGGCCTGGGCGAACGTCTCGTCGCCTCCTACCGGGAGACGGCCGGCACCCGCGAGGCCGCCCTGCCCCGCTGCGCCATCCGCCGGACCTGCCGCTGGTACGCCGAGCAGGGCGCCGCGGCCTGCGCCGCCTGCTCCCACGTCGTCACCGACGCCCACTGACGACACGAGCGCCTGCGGCGGCCGAGCGGACGGGGGCCGAGCGGTCGGAGTCGGCCGCCGCCCCCGCACCGGTGCCGCAGCCGGCGGCACGGGAGCAGCAGGGCGGGGCGCGGCTGGCGGCGGGATGTCCGACGGTTCCGCTACGGTCTGAGGCGTCATGGAGCCGCGGTTCGGCGAGGTCGTCATCGGGCGGGAGCACCCCGCGGGCCTGCTGCGCGCCGAGGTCGACCGAGTGGCCGCCAGTCACGGCGGCCTCGTCCTGGTCGCCGGCGAGCCCGGCATCGGCAAGACGACGCTGGTCACCGCCGCCGCGAAGGAGGCACGCCAGCGCGGGGCGCTGGTGCTCGGCGCGGCCTGCTGGGACTCCGACAGCGCCCCCGGCTACTGGCCCTGGGTGCAGGTGCTGCGCGGCATGCGCCGCTCGCCAGAGGACTGGGCGGCGGCCCGGGAGGCCGCCGAGCCGGGCCTGGCCGCCCTGCTCGGCGAGACGACCGGCACGGCGACCGACCGGGCCATCCGCGAGACGATCCGCGAGGCGATCGGCGGGCCGGCCGGCGGCGGTGGGGACGACCAGGCGGAGCGGGAGGAGTTCGACCTCTTCGACGCGGTGACCGCCGCGCTGGTCGCGGTCTCCCAGCGCCGGCCGGTGATGGTCGTCCTCGACGACCTGCACTGGGCCGACCCCGCCTCGATGCGGCTGCTCCGGTTCGCCGCCCAGCACACCTGGTTCGAGCGGCTGCTGCTGGTCGGCACCTACCGCGACGCCGAGGTGGAGGCCGCCGACCACCCGCTGCGTCCGCTGCTGATGCCGCTGGTGGCCAAGGCGACCAGCATCACCCTCACCGGCCTGTCCCGCGACGAGACGGGCGCGCTGATGGCCCGCACGGCCGGCCGCGAGCCGGGCGTCGACCTTGTCGACGAGGTGCACCGGCGCACCGGCGGCAACCCGTTCTTCGTCGAGCAGACCGCCCGGCTGTGGCGCGCCGACGGCCAGGTGAGCACCATCGCGCCCGGCGTACGGGAGGCGGTGCGGCGGCGGCTCGCCCAACTGCCCCCGGCGGTGGCCGACCTGCTCGCCGTGGCCGCCGTGCTGGGCCGCGAGTTCCACCGCCAGGTCCTCGCGGCCGGCGCGGGCGCCCCGGCGGCCCAGGTCGACCGGCTCCTCGACCGCGCGGTGACCGCCCGCCTCGTGCTGGCCCGTGGCGGCGGCCGCTTCGCCTTCGCCCACGACCTGGTCCGGGAGACCCTCTACGACGGGCTCACCGACGACGACCGGCGGGCCCGGCACGCCGCCGTGGTCCGGGCGGTCGAAGGCTCGGCGGGGCTCGCCGAGCGGCTGATCCCCGCCGACCTGGCCCGCCACGCCCACCTGGCCGGTGACGCGCTCGCGCCGGCCCGCGCGACCGAACTGCTGATGGCCGCGGCCCGCGACGCGAGCGGCCGGCTGGCGATGGACGAGGCGGTCGTCCACTTCCGTCGGGCGCTGGAGGTCGCCGACGACCCGACCCGGCGCGTGAAGATCATGGTCGAGCTGGGCCAGCTGCTGCACCACTGCGGCGACAACGCCGAGGCCCGCCGACTCGTCGCCGAGGCCGCCACGCTGGCGCCGTCGGTCGACGACCCGGTGGTGCTGGCCCGCGTCGCCCTCACCGTCCACCGGCACCGCCACCAGGCCGGCGACCCGCGCAGCCTCGACGCGGGCGGCCTGCTGCGGGAGGCGTACCGGCGGCTGATCGGCGAGCCGGCGGCCACCCTCGCGGCCGGCACTCTCGTCGCCGACCTGATCACCGCCACCGAGTCGCTCGCCCGGCGGGGCCGGGACGACGAGGCGCTCACCTTCAGCCTGTGGGCCCGGCACGACACCACCTGGGGGCTCGGCACGGCCGCCGACCGGGCCGCGCTCACCGCCGAGATCCGCGCGGTGGCGCGCCGGACCGGCGACCGGGAGACCCAGCTCTGGGCGACCTCGCTGCGCTGGGTGGCGCTGCTGGAACTCGGCGACCCGCGATACCACGACGAGCTCACCGCGTTCGTCGCCGGAGCCCGCGAGGGCGAGGCCCGGCACCGGATCGGCGCGGCCATCGACAACGGCATCGTCGCCGGGTTCCAGGGCGACTTCACCCGCGCCGGCGAGCTGCTCGCCGAGCTGGACGAGCTGTCCGAGTGGGGCCACTCGGAGTCCGCGTTCATGGGCCACCACCTGCGCTGGTCGTGGCTGCTGCTGCAGGGCCGGCACGACGAGGCGGAACTGCTGCTCGACGGGCTGCATCCCGGCGAGCATCCCTACCTGCGGGTCGCCCGGGCCATCACCGCGGCCGAGCGCGGCGACGCCGCGACGGCGCTGCGGCTGACCGCCGGGATCGAGGCCGACGGCACCAGCTACAGCCAGATGGTCGCGCCGCTGTGGCTGCGGCTGCGCGCCCAGGTCGCCGCCGCCACCGGCGACCCCGACCGCTGCGCCGAGGCCCGGGAGGCGCTGCGGCCGCACCGCGGGCAGTGGATGACGGCGCTGTTCGGCTGCGACGTCAGCGGCCCCGTCGACCACTGGCTGGCCGCCGTCGACGCGGCGGAGCGGCGCTGGGACGACGCGGTGGCGGGCTTCGCCGCGGCGCGCGACTCCGCCGACGCGATGGGCGCCCGGCCCTGGTCGGTGCTGGCCCGCGTCGGCCTGGCGGCGGCGCTGACCGGGCGCGACCGCCCGGGCGACGCGGCGGCGGCCACCGCGCTGCACGCCGCCGCCGTCCGGGACGCCACCGCGCTCGGCATGCGCCAGGTGGCCGACCTCCCGGCCGGGTCACCCCTGCCGGCCGACCTCCCGGCGGGGTCGCCCCCGCCGGCCGACCCCCCGACGGATCCGTCCGTCGGGCCCGCCGTCGGGCAGCCACCCGTCGAGGCGTACGAGTTCCGCCGCGACGGCCCGGTCTGGCAGCTCGCCTACGCCGGCACGGTCGTGCACCTGCCCGACGCCAAGGGCCTGCACGACCTGCACCTGCTGCTGGGCCGGCCCGGCGTCGACGTGCCGGCGGTCGAGCTGCTCGACCCGGCCGCCGGGCCGGAGCTCGTCGCCGCCCGCCGGATGGGCGGCGACCCGGTCCTCGACGACGAGGCGAAGGCCCGTTACCGGCACCACCTGGAGCGGCTGGACGCCGAGATCGACCGCGCCGCCGGGCGCGACGACGAGGCGAAGGTGGCCGCCCTCGACGCCGAGCGGGCGGCCCTGCTCGCCGAGCTGCGCGCCGCCGCCGGGCTGGCCGGCCGCAGCCGCCGCCTCGGCGACGAGGCGGAACGCGCCCGCAAGACGGTGACCGCCCGCATCCGGGACGTGCTGCGCAAGCTCGACGACCGGCACCCGGCGCTCGCCGCCCACCTGCGCGACACCGTCTCCACCGGCGGCACCTGCCGCTACCTCCCGCCCGAGCCGCCGCCCTGGCGCCGCTAGCCCGCTGCCGCCCGCCCAGCCGGCGCAGGTGGCGTGCGGGGCCAGCGGCGAGGTGCGCCTTCGGCGGGACAGGCCGGTAAACCGCGCGGCCCTCCGCGGTGTCTTGCTGATCGAGAGACCAGGAGGGTAGATGCGAGATCCGCATGGCACGGAGTTCGACGACTTCGTCCGTACGAGGTCGGTGGCGCTGTTGCGGGTGGCCTACCTGCTGACCGGTGACCGGCACGCGGCCGAGGACCTGCTCCAGGAGGTGCTGGAGCAGATGTACGTGCGTTGGCGCCGGGTGCGCACCATTCCGGAGGCGTACGCCCGGCGGGCCCTGGTCAACCGCTCGATCAACCGGTGGCGGCGGCGGTCCCGGCGGCCCGAACAGGCGCTCGGCGACAACGAGGGGGTCGCCCGGGACCACGCCGACGACATCGCGCTCCGCCAGGCGGTCGTCGCGGCGCTGCGTACCCTGCCGCCCCGCCAGCGCGCCGCCGTGGTGCTGCGCTACCTGGAGGACCTGCCGGTCGCCGACGTCGCCGCCACGCTGCGCTGCTCCGAGGGCGCGGTGAAGAGCCACACCTCGCGGGGCCTGGCCCGCCTCCGGGAGGCGCTGGCCGGATCGAGTCTCGTCCTGTCCGTCCCGACCGGCACCGGGGGTGCGCGATGACCATCGAAGAGAACGACGTGCGGGGCGTCCTGCGTCGGGTGACCGACGACCTCGCCGGCCCGCCGACCCTGCTCGACGACGTGCGACGGGGTGGGCGTCGCCGGCAGCGGCGACGGCGGGCCGTCCTGGCCGCGGTGTGCGCGGCCGTGGTGGCGGTACCCGTCGGCGGCGCGATCCACTTCGCGGGCCGCGGGACCGGCGGGGTGACGGTCGGGGTCGCCTCGCCGCTGTTCGACGCCCCCACCCGCGGCGACCTGGCCGGCGACGAGGAGTACCTGCGGCAGGTCCGCCAGGCGTGGCGGCAGCGGGTGGAGGGCATGGAGTCGGAGGGGGGCAGGCCCGACGCCGGGGGCGAGCCGCGCGTGGTCTGGGCAGGAAACACCCCGGCCGGGCCGGCCGCCTACGTCGCGCAGCGGATCACCGTCACCCGGTCCACCGCGCCGGGCGACGACCGTCTGATCGGGTACGCCGGGTTCGTCGAGCCCACCGCCGACGGTCCCCGGGTGATGACGATGCGCGGCATGAACGAGGGCATGGACGGCAATTCGGCGGCGGTGCTGCTCGGGCCGCGCCGCGACGTGCTGGTCGTGCTCGACGCCGGGTATCCGGTGGATTTCTCGCCGACGTTCCGGTACGCCCCGGACGGCCGGGTCGAGCGCACCTTCCAGCGGGTGACGTTCCGCGACGGGGCCGCCGTGCTGCCGGTGCCGCCGCAGCGCGACAGGGTGACCGTCGCCCTGGTCGGGGTGCCGCTGAACACGGAGACGGCCGTCGAGATCACCAACGCCGACGACGTCCTCTTCCCCGACAAGGAGAAGGCCGGCCCGGAGCCGAGGTGGGTCACGAGCACGCTGCCCGGCGCGGAACAGGTGTGGGGCGGCGACCCCGCCGAGGTCGTCAAGGGCGCGCAGTGGCGGAACGCGCTCGCCGCGTACGAGGATCCCGGCGGCGCCCACCTCGCCGGTGACGCCCCGTTGCTGGCCGTCCACGGGGCGACCCCCGACGGCCGGCGGCTGCTGCTGCGGACCGTCCAGTTCGACGACGACCCCGCCCGCGCGGTCGCACTGCTCGCCCGCGGCGACGCGCCGTTCCAGCCGGCGGCCAGCGGGTTCGTCGACTGGAAGGCGCCGCTGCCGGTGCGGCTGCGGCTGCCGGACGGCCAGGGTGTCCTCGTCGTCGCCGAGGGCGCGACGCTGAGCTACCGGGTCGGCGCCGGCTGGCTCGGCGAGGGCGACAACCTGAACACCGTCGCCACCGTCGTCATCGCCGGCACCGCCCTGGTCGTGCTCTGGGACATCGTCGACAGCGTGGT
>NZ_JBSGDY010000023.1:0-50849 GCF_053602615.1 Micromonospora sp. NPDC004336 | reverse complement strand
CGGCGCGCCCCCGCCCGTCGCGCTCAGCCTCCGGTGGCGCAGCTCCGGCCGGCCTCGGTGACGCGGTAGATGCTGATCCGGCCGATCTCGTGGGCCAGCTCCAGCTTGTCGCTGGCCTCCAGCCGCTCGCGCTCGTAGTGCTTGTCCCAGGCGCCGGGCATGTTCCGCTTCCCGACCACCACGTACGAGATGTTGAACTGGCGCACCTCGCAGCCGGCCGGGCGGGCGTCGGCGTTGTTCACCAGCCAGTTCCAGGCGTCCCACCGCCGGTCGTAGTTCTCCGTCGGCAGGCCGGGCAGCGGCGGGATGCCGAACAGCAGCGGCACCTCGTAGTCGGCGTACGCCCAGGTGATGAACTCGTGGTGCCGGTCGTAGGCGACGGTGGCGCCGGGCGGGTTGTTCTCCGCCAGCCACCGGTACGTCTTCTCGTAGGACGCGCCCACCGGCGCCCGGCCCTTGAGCGCGCCGCGCAGCGGCTGCCAGCTCGCCGGCACCGCCGCGAGGCCGAGCAGCACCGCCACCAGCACCCCCGCGGCGACCGCCGCCGGGGCCTCGGACCCGCGCAGCGCCGAAGCCTTCGCGGCGACGCGGGTCAGCAGCCACTGCACGGCCAGCCCCAGCACCACCGCGCCGGCCACCGCCAGCACCCCGTAGACCGGGAAGATCATCGAACGGACCCGCTCCCGGACGCCGTACCAGAGGCTGGACAGCGTCATCGCGGTCGCCGAGTCGGACGCGGTGGTCCACACCCCGATCGCGGTCCAGACCACGCCCGCCGCGAACCACGGCCGGGCCCAGCGCAGCCGGGGCAGCACCAGGCAGAGCGGCGAGAGCAGCAGACACGGGATGACGAGCCAGAGGCCGACCTGGATCGTCGGCTCGCTGAGCTGGAAGTCCGCGCCGCCGACCCCCGGGTAGGCGAACAGCACGTAGCGCTGCGGGTCGGTGACCCAGTACTCGAACGACTCGCCGTACTTGCCGAGCAGGGCGGGCGGGTTCGACAGCCGCTCGCCGTTGGCGCCCGCCAGCACCCCGAGCAGGGGCAGTAGCGGCACCAGCCCGGCCACCACCATCGCGCCGGCCGCCGCGGCGACCCGGCGCAGCGCCCACCGGCCGCGTACGGCCAGCAGCATCCCGATCGCCAGGACCGCGATGAACAGCACGTCGTAGGTGTGCGTCATGACGATCCCGGCGCCGCACAGGCCGGCGAGCAGACCCAGCCGGACGGGGTGGGCCCCGCGCGCGGCCAGCGCGATCAGCAGCGCGATCGCCCCCGCCATGCAGGGGGCGGTCTGCTCGGTGATCCGACCCGTGATAACCGACATCCACATCGGGCCGAGCACGGCCGGCGCGGCGGCGGCGCTGGCGGCCACCACCGGCCTGCCGCCGAGGGCCCGGACGCAGGCGTAGACGGCCGCCACCAGCGCGAGCGGCCCGACCACGATCGACCAGGCGCTCAGCACCGTGCTGATCCGCCCGCCGGAGAGTTCCGCCGCCTGCGCCCAGGACACGTTCGCCGCGAGCGGGTAGAAGGAGCAGGACAGCGCCGGGTCGGTGGAACCGCTGGTGCAGGCCGAGGAGATCAGCACGCTGTCGGTCTCCATGATCCGCCGGGTGAGGAAGCCGTGGTTCATGGCGTCCCAGCCGGGCGGGGCGGTGAGCCGGCCCAGCATCAGCCAGCCGAAGGCGACGCTGATCGCGGCGGGCACCGAGATGCCGACGACGTCGGCGAGGCGGGGGCGTACCGCCGGCAGCCGCAGCCGGGCGACGCGGGCCCGCCAGCCGGCGCCGGCCGCCGCGTCGGCCGGGCGCCCGTCGGTGTCCCGGTCGGCGGTGGCCGTGTCCCGGCCGGCGACGTCAGCCTCGACCAGGCCGCGGGTGACCAGCCGGGAGGCGAGCACCGCGAGGCCGGCGAGCAGCACCTCGGCGGCGAGGACCGCCAGCGGGCCGTCCGGCAGGCCGAGCTGCGGCAGCCAGGTCATGGCGAGAGTGACCAGACCCAGGGTCAGCGCCGGTGCGGCGGCCCAGGTGGCCCACCGGTAGCGGCCGGGAGGCAGTGCGAATCCGAGCAGCGCGCCGGGCACGACGGCGACGGCGAGCGCGATGAGGGTGGTCAATCCGTGGATCCTTTCCAACGGAACACGCGGTTCCCCCGCGACGGCTGGTGCGCGGAGCCGCGGCGTGGCCGCGCGCGGCCACCCGGACGGCGAGCGGCCGGACCAGTATAGGAACGCGCGACGGGCGTACCGTGCCGGCGAACCCGCGGTTCGCCGCCCGCCGTCACCGGCGTCGTTTTTGCGGCGGATGATCCAGGTCCGGCCGCCGATCCGGTCCGGAGGGAGCAAATCGTCCCGGTGTGGCGGTACCCGAGCGGTACCGGCGCGTTCCTTCGCGTTAAGGTCACACCGGCGTGGTGGCGGGTGGCCCGCGGGCGCCGGTGCCGTCGCTGTTCGGCGACGACGGGCGGACAGGCGGTCGACCCCGATCTCCGTCCCGTCGCGACCCTGGCCGGCGCGCCGGTGGCGTCCCGGCGTGCCGACGGCCGCCTGAGCGGGGGATCCCTGCCGTCACGGCGCCAGTGACGGTCCAGTGAGCCAGTCGTCGATCTCGTAGGGAGCTAGTCCTTGTTCGGCAAGTTGATGGGACCGGCGGGAGTCGCCGCCCGCGGCGCGCTGCTGCTGCTGGCCTACCTCGTGATGCTCGCCGCCGGCGCGTTCGGCTGGGTCGGCGTCTTCGCCGTCGCCGGGCTCGCCGCGCTCGTCGGCGAGTACGCGCTCGCCCGCTGGTCGCCCGCCACCCACCTGCTGCTGGAGAAGGTCGGCCTGCGGGGCGACTACCGCCAGCTCGCCCGCGACCTCGCGGTCGTCCTGCTGGTGGTGGCCGAGGTCCGGCCCGGCGCGGCGCAGCTCAGCCTGATCCTGGCGCTGCCGTCCCTGGTCTGGTTGATCTCGGTCTTCGCCGGCGCGCTCGCGACGATGATCGACCGGCGCAACCCCCAGTCGGCGCTGGTCCGCAACATCGAGCTGGGCCCGATGCGCGCCGCGCCCCGCCCGCCCGACTGGGCGGCCTGGCTCGCCGGCGACCGGCTGGCCCTGGTCAACGTCGTGCTGGCGCCCGCCGCCGTCTTCGCGGCGGTGCTCGACAACGCCGCCCCGGTGATCGGCGCGGGCGCGGTGGCGGTGTTCGCCGCCGCCCTGGTCGGCGGGATCGTCGCGCTGACCTGGCTGCGGGGGCGCGGCATGGGCCAGAGCCCGCTGCTGCCCGCCGTCCAGCGCTGGCTGGACAGCTACCAGCCGCGGGTGGCCCTCTACTTCGCCGGGCCGGCCAAGGACGTCTACCAGGCCAACATGTGGCTCGCCCCGACCGAGGCGCTCGACCAGCGCGCGGTGGTGCTGATGCGCAGCAAGGAGGCCTTCCTCGAGCTGGCCGACACCCGGCTGCCGGTGATCTGCGTGCCGGCCGGCGTGGACTTCATGAACCTCGAACTGGGCAGCGTGCGCGCCGCGCTCTACGCCGCGAACGTCGGCGCCAACATCCACATGCTCCGCGAGCCCGGCATGAAGCACGTCTTCGTCGGCCACGGCGACAGCGACAAGCAGGCCAGCGTCAACCCCTACAGCAAGGTGTACGACGAGGTGTGGGTCGCCGGTCTCGCCGGGCGCGAGCGGTACGCCCGCGCCGGGGTGGGCGTCCTCGACTCCGACATCGTCGAGATCGGCCGGCCGCAGCTGGCCGGGGTGCACACGTTCGGCGCCGAGTCGGTCGACCGGCCGTTCACCGTGCTCTACGCCCCGACCTGGGAGGGGTGGCTCGACGACGACCCGTACCACACCTCGCTGGTGCTGATGGGGGAGCGGATCGTCAAGGGGCTGCTGGCCACCACGCCCGCCGTCCGGCTCGTCTACAAGCCGCACCCGCTGACCGGCTCCCGCTCGAAGGAGGCCAAGGCGGTGCACGAGCGGATCGTGGAGCGGATCCGCGCGGCGGGCGGCGACCCCGACGCGCGCTCCCTCGACGGCACGCGGCACCTCGTGGTGACCGGCCGGACGCCCGCGCTGTTCGACTGCTTCAACCAGACCGACCTGCTGATCAGCGACGTGTCCAGTGTGGTCTCCGACTTCGTGCAGAGCCAGCGGCCGTACGTGGTGGCCAACCCGGGTGGCCTGCCCGAGGACGAGTTCCGCCGGGACTACCCGACGTCGCGGGCCGCGTACCTGCTCTCCCGCGACTGCGGCGAGCTGGAGAAGATCGTGTCGGTGACCCGGGCCGGCGACGACCCGATGACCGAGGCCCGGCGGGAGCTGAAGACCTACCTGCTCGGCCCGGCCGAGGCGAACCCGATGGAGCGGTTCCGGGAGGAGATCGGCCGGCTCTGCCGCTGAGCGGCGCGGACGCGCGAACGGCGGTGGACGGGGGGCCCGTCCACCGCCGTTCGTCGTCGGGGGATCAGCCCTGCCGCTGCGGCGGGGTGTCCACGTCGCGCGAGACGACCTCGCCCCGCTCGTCGACCCAGCCCTTCGGCCGCGCCGGGTTGCCCGCCACGAGCTGGTACGGCGCCACGTCCCTGGTGACCACGGAACCCGCGGCGATCATCGCGTACTCGCCCACCTCGATGCCGCAGACCAGGGTCGCGTTCGCGCCGATCGAGGCGCCCCGGCGGACCACGGTCGGGGTGATCTTCCAGTCCGGGTTCTGCGCCCGGGGCCGGAAGTCGTTGGTGAAGACCGCGCACGGCCCGACGAAGACCTCGTCCTCCAGGGTCACGCCCTGGTAGACGGAGACGTTGTTCTGGATCTTGACCAGGTCGCCGACCGTGACGCCGGCGTCGACGTACACGTTGCGGCCGATGACGCAGCCGGCGCCCACCTGGGCGGTGGACCGAATGTGGGCCAGGTGCCAGACCTTGGTGCCGTCGCCGACCCGGGCACCCTCCTCGACGTCGGCCGTCGGGTGGACGAAGACCGAGGGGGACGGGGAACTGCTGTCAGTCATCCTTCAACTCGCATGCTCGCAGGGCGCGCCGGGCGCCGTCGGTGACCCGCGTTCGGCGTGCGCCGCGAGCGGCGGCCGGCCGCGCGGATCCGGGCTGCCGCGCCGGCCCCGGGCACGAAAGGGTGGGGTTGGGGCGCGCGGACTCGGCGTAGCATATCGACCCGCTCAGCCCAGCAGCGCCGCCACCGCGTCGGCGACGGGCACGTCCGCCGGCAGCGCGTCGGCGGCCACCACCGCCGGCACCGGCAGCGGCCCGTAGAGGTGGGGGAAGAGCGCGCCGCCGCGCGAGGGTTCCCAGCGCAGCGCCTCGCCCAGCCGGGCCGGGTCGACGGTGAGCAGGGTCAGCCCGGTGGCGCCGGTGAAGACCCGCCGGGCCGTCTCGACCACCTGGTCCGGCCCGGAGAGGTGGATGAACCCGGACTGCGCGTCCGTGGCGGTGCCGGCGAAGTGTCCCGCGGCCAGGGCGTCGTCCCACTCGACGGTCGTCAGCAGCTTGTAGATCACCCCGGCAGCCTACGCACGGCCGGCCCGGTTTTCCGGCGGTACGGCCGCCCGCCGGGCATGCTCTCAGGTGGAGCGGCCGCGTGGAGGGTGGGCGATGGAGAGCTACGACGACGACTGGACCGACGGCCAGCGCGCGCTGTACGACGAGTGCTATCGGGCCGGCGGCGAGTGGGCCGGCGACCCGGACACCCCGACCGAGGACGTGCAACACGTGATCAACCTGGGCCAGGCCGACGACGACGCCCTGGGCGACGCCGAACTCGACTACCCGCCCCTGGTCGACGCGGTCACCCAGGCCACCGGCGAGAACGTCACGAGCGTGCCGGCCAGCCACCACGATCCCGGCTTCCGGGGCTTCGTCGACGGCGTCCGGGACGCCGCCGCCGACGACGTCTTCGGGCTCTGACCCCCGGCCCGCCGACAAGGTCTTCGGGCGCCGACCCCCGGCCCGCCGACGACGTCTTCGGGCTCTGACCCCCGGCCGGCCGACGACGCCGGGCCCGCGCTCCGCGCGCAGCCGGGGCGCGCTCCGCGCGCTCCGCGCGGGCCTACCCTCCCGCTCCGGGCCGGCTTCTGCCACCATTCGGGTCGACGAACCGACGAATGGGGGCCCCGGGTGCGCATCCTGCTGGTCGAGGACGACTGCCGGGTGGCCGCCGCGCTCTCCTCCGCGCTGACCCGGCGCGGCTACGAGGTGGAGCACGCGGCGACCGTCGCCGCCGCCCTCTCCGCCGCCCCCTGCGACCTCGTGCTGCTCGACCTGACCCTGCCCGACGGGGACGGCACCGACCTGTGCCGGGAGCTGCGCCGGCGCAGCAGCCAGCTCGGCATCATCGCCGTCACCGCCCGGGGCGAGGAACGCGACCGGGTGCTCGGCCTGCGGCTGGGCGCCGACGACTACGTGGTCAAGCCCTTCTCCATGACCGAGCTCCAGGCGCGCATCGAGGCGGTGCTGCGCCGGGCGGCGCACACGGTGCCCGAGCGCAACCTCATCGAGGCCGGCCCCGTACGCATCGACGTGGCCGCGCGGACGGTCGCGGTGGACGGCCGGCCGGTGGCGCTGACCCGCAAGGAGTTCGACGTCCTGCTCTCCCTGGCCCGGCAGCCCGGGGTGGCGGTGCCCCGCGAGCGGATCCTGCTGGACGCCTGGGGCACCACCTGGGGCGACGGGCACACCGTTGAGGTGCACGTCGGGTCGCTGCGCGGCAAGCTGGGTGACGCCCGCCTCGTGGAGACCGTCCGCGGGGTCGGCTACCGGCTGCGCGGCGAGTGAGGCGACGCCGTGCGACGTCGGCTGGTGATCAGCTACCTGCTGCTGATGGTGCTGGTGCTGATCGCGCTGGAGACCCCGCTGGCGGCCACCCTGGCGACCCGCGAGACCGACCGGGTGCGCGCCGACCGGCTCGCCGACGCCACCCGGTTCGCCTCGCTGGCCGGCCCGGCGCTGCGCGGCGGCACCTCGGGCCCGCTCGACAACGAGCTGCGCAGCTACGACGACCTGTACGGGATCGGCGCGGCGGTGGTCGACCGGGAACGCCGGACGGTGACCGCCTCGGAGAACTGGCGGCCGGCCGGGGGCACCCGCGAGGCGCTGGACACGGCGCTCTCCGGCCAGCAGGCCAGCGGGCCGGAGTCGGTCTGGCCCTGGGTCGACCGGCCGATCGTGGTGGCGGTGCCGATCAACGACGGCGGCGAGGTGCTGGGGGCGGTGGTCACCGCCACCCCGACCGACGGCGTCCGGCGTTCCGTCACGCTCTGGTGGCTGCTGCTGGCCGGCACGGGCCTGCTCGCCGTGCTGGCCTGCGTGCTCACCGCCTTCGGGCTGGCCGGCTGGGTGCTGCGGCCGGTCACCGAGCTGGACGCGGTCACCCACGAGATCGCCGAGGGCGACCGGAGCGCCCGCGTGCAGCACCGGCTCGGCCCGCCGGAGCTGCGCCGGCTGGCGGCCAGCTTCAACCACATGGCCGACGTGGTCTCCGACGTGATGGACCGGCAGCGCGCGTTCGTCGCGCACGCCAGCCACCAGCTGCGCAACCCGCTGACCGCGCTGCGGCTGCGGGTCGAGGAGCTGGGACCGAGCCTGACCGACGCGGACGGGCGGGCCGAGCACCGGCTGGCCCTTGAGGAGACCGACCGGCTCGCCCTGGTGCTGGACGCGCTGCTCACCCTGGCCCGCGCCGAACGGCGGGAGAACCAGCGGGTCACCGTCGACGCGGCGGCCGTGGCCGCGTCCCGGGTCGCCGCGTGGGAGCCGCTCGCCCGGCACCGGTCGGTCACCCTCCGGCTGACGGCGGACGACCGCCCGGCGTACGCGCGGACCGTGCCGACCGCCATCGACCAGGCCCTGGACGCGCTGATCGACAACGCGGTGAAGTTCAGCGGGCCCGGCGGGGAGGTGACGGTGGTCGTCCGGCACCACGAGGGCGGGACCGCCCTGGAGGTGCGGGACACCGGCCCCGGCATGACCGAGAGCCAGCTCGGCCAGGCGACCGAACGCTTCTGGCGGGCGCCGGAGGTGCAGAACGTCGACGGCGCGGGGCTGGGCCTCGCCATCGTCGCCGTGCTGGTCGACGCCTCCGACGGGCGGCTCACCATGCGCCGGGGCGAGCCGCGCGGCCTGGTCGCCGGCCTCTGGTTTCCGGCCCCGACCGACCCGCCCGACGCCCCCGCCAGGGCGGACGCGCCGGCCACCGGCGACCGCGCCGTACCGTAGCCCGGCCCGCCCGACCCGGCCCCGGCCGCCCGCCGGCGGTCAGGGTTTGGCGGCGCGGTACCAGTCGGCGGCGCCCGGGTGCAGCGGCAGCGGGGCGGTGGCGATGGCCGAGCGGGGGCTCATCCGGCCGGCGGCCGGGTGCGCCGCGGCCAGTTCCTGCCGTCGTTCCATCAGCAGCCGGGTCACCTCCCGCACCAGCGACTCCGGCAGGTCCGCCCGGACGATCAGGAAGTTGGGGTTCGCGACGGTGGTGACCGGGTCGGTGCCGTACACCGAGCGCGGGATGTCCCGGGAGACGTAGACCTCGGGATTGCTCTCGCGCAGCGGCGCGGTCCACTCGCCGAGGTCGACGATCCGGGTCGCGCTGTCGTCGGCGAGCCGCTTGACCGCGCTGACCGGCAGGCCGCCGGAGAAGAAGAACGCGTCGATCGTGCCGGCCCGCAGCGCCGCGACCGAGTCGTCGAGGCCGAGCCGCTCCCGGTGGACCCGACCGTCGCCCAGGCGCGCCACCTCCAGCAGCCGGGACGCGGTGATCTCGGTGCCCGACCCGGGGGCGCCCACGGAGACCCGCCGGCCGCGCAGGTCGGCCAGCGTGCGGACCGGGCCGCCGGCGGTGGTGACCAGGTGCAGCAGGTCGTCGTAGACGCGGGCGACCGCGACCACGGACGGGTGGGCCGCCGGCGCGGCCGGCAGCACGTCGGCCTGCGTGAAGCCCAGCTCCGCCTCGCCCGAGCCGACCAGCTGGACGTTCGCCGCCGACGCGGCGGTGACCACCACGGTGGCGTCGACGTTCGGCATCTCGCGGTTGAGGATGTCGGCCAGCGACCGGCCGAAGGCGTGGTAGACGGCCGTCGGGCTGCCCGTCGCGATCCGGATCGGCACGGGCGGCTCGGGGGCGTCCCGGCAGCCGGCGGTGCCGGGGAGCGTCACCAGCAGCAGCAGCGCCAGCAGCGCCGCCGGCCGGCCGGGGCGCGGGCGGGCGCGTCGGGACCGGGTTCGACTCACGCGCTGCACTCTGCGCCGCGCGGGCCGTCGCCGCAAGCCTTCGTCCACAAGCCGGCCGCGCCGAGCCGGGTCGGCCGCCCCGGCGCCGGTCGACGGCGCCGGCCGCCGCGTCGCCTCAGGCCGGTTGGGCGGCCCGGGCGTGCTCCAGCGCGGCGCTGTGCAGGATCCGCTCCCGGTCGGGGCCGTCGGCGACGCAGACCAGGAAGCAGCCGGTGCCCGGGCGCAGCAGCGCGGGCACCTCCAGCAGGGCGGCCCCGCGCACCAGGACGGCGGCCAGGTCCCGGTCGGTGAGCCGGACGCCGAGGATGTGCCGGCGGACGTGCCGCCCCCCGGCGAGCAGGGCGGCCCGCCACGCCGCCGCCGCCAGCCGGGGGCGCCACGCCCGCCGCGCCGTCGACGCGCCGGGGAACGGACCGCCCAGCAGCTCGCGGCGGCCCTGGCGCCAGCCGGCCTCCAACGCCCGCGCGTACGCCGGGCGGTGTGCCGGCGGCACGGAGAGCCGGTGCAGCTCGTACCGGCGGCGTAGCCCGCCGACGGTCACCTCGTGCTCGATCGGGACGTCGAGGCGGCCGAGCAGCAGCCGGAACCGCTGCGCGGCCTCCTCCCGGTTGAACTCGACGGTCGCCGGACGGTGGTGCGGCACCGGGCGGCGGGTGCCGGCGGCCGCCGGCAGGGGCATGCAGCGCAACAGGCAGGCGGCCTCGAACGCGTCGGCCAGGGTCAGCCAGTCCAGCGGCGGCGGGGTGGACGGCAGTCGCGGCCGGTCGAGCAGGATCGGTTCGGGAGCCAACTCAGGCACTCCTTGTCGGCGTCGGGGTCCTCCTACCGTGACCGGTCGACGCCGACCGCGAAACCCGTCGGCCGCAGCCTTGAGGAAATCTTGCGGCTGCCCTACAGCTCGGTGACGACCAGGTCGACCTGACGTGGCCGGCCGGCGGGGCCGGGCTGCTCCAGCACCGTGTACTTCAGGTCCCGCAGCGCCGCCACCAGCCCGTCGGCCGAGCGCGGCCGCACGCCCGCGGTCAGCAGGTCCCGCACCAGCCGGCCCTTGGTCGCCTTGTTGAAGTGGCTCACCACCGACCGGACGGGCACGCCGTCGACCTCCCGCTCGTGCAGCACCCGGACCGTCACGGTGCGGGCGGCCGCCTCGCCCCGGGGCGTCCAGGTGGCCGCGTACGCGCCGGAGCGCAGGTCGAGCACCGGCCCCGCGCCCGCCGCCGCGTCCATCGCCGGCCCCAGCGCCCGCCGCCAGTACGCCGACAGCGCCCCGACGCCCGGCAGCCGCGCCCCGATCGGGCACCGGTAGGGCGGGATCCGGTCGGTGAGGCGTACCGCGCCCCAGAGGCCCGAGCTGATCAGCACCGACCGGCGCGCCGCCCGCTGCGCCGCCGGCGGAAGCGAGGCGAGGTCGAGCGCCTCGTAGAGCACCCCGGTGTAGAGCCGGCCGGCGGGCGCGGTGGCCGCCACCCGCAGCCGGGCGTTGCGCCGCAGCTCGCCCCGCTGGCCCTCGCTGAGCCCCAGCGCCTCCCGGGCCGCCGCCTCGTCGTCGCCCTCGCTGAGCGCCACCAGCGCGGCCAGCACCTCCTCCCGGGCGCCGGTCAGCTCCGGCAGGGAGAGCCGGGCCAGGTCCAGCCGCCGGCCGGTGCCGGCGTCGGCCTTGCCCTCGGAGGGCGGCAGCAGGACGATCATCGGTGGGCTCCTCGCTCGGCACGCCGTCCGCGCGCCGGTCCGGCCAGCGTACGGGCCGTCGCTACCGCCAGGGCCGCACCGGCGTCTCGGGGTGGTACACGCGATACCCGCCCACCTCGGCGCGCAGCGCCGCGTCGGCCCGGTCGCCCAGCAGCCGGCGCAGCCGGCGCTCCGCGGTCGAGCCGGCCGGCAGCACGTACCCCGGCCGGTCGGCCCGCCCCACCTGCCGCCAGTACGCGGGGTAGCGGTTCTGCCCGGGGGTGAGCTCGCCGTCGAGCACCGCGCACACCACCGACTCGTCCGTGTTGAAGATCAGCCGGTTGCAGGTCCAGTAGTCCCCGTACACCTCGTGCGGGCCGTCCGCGCGGAGCCGGTCGGCCAGCTCGCGGGCCTGCCGCTCCTCGACGCGCGACGCGGCCGTCCCGGTGGCGGCGAAGAGGACGGTGACCACCAGCGCGGTCGCGGCCAGCGCGGCGAGCACGGCGGTGGCGAGCGCCCCGGCCAGCCGGCCGAGCGCCCCGACGGTGCCCCGCCAGCAGGCGACCGCCGCCAGCCACAGGGGCCACAGCACCGCCGGCAGGGAGAGCTGGAGCACCGACAGGTAGCGGGCGTTGTCCAGCGGGCTGGTGGCGGCGAGCGGGCTGCGCACGTACGACAGCAGGGTCAACGCGGCGCCGACGACGAGCGCGAGGTGCACCACGGGGCCGACCCGCCGCCCGGGCGGGGCGCCCGCGGCCCGCCGGTACGCGACCACGGCGAGCGCGGCGGCGACCGCCAGCAGCGCCGGGTAGAGCAGGCCGAACCACTCCTGGCCCCGGGTGCAGCCGTCGACCGGGCAGAGGCCGGTGGCGAGCGGCACCCCCTCCAGCAGCCCGCCGTCCAGCCGCCGCGGCCACGGCGGGGTCGGCCCGGCCTTGGTGCTGATCTCCCGGAGCACCGACAGCGAGTCCTCGCCGGGCGGGGCGACCAGGTTGTCCCGGATCATCGGTGCGACCCCGACGGCGAACCCCGCCAGCAGCAGCGCCCCGGCCCAGCCGAGCAGTTCCCGGCGGGCGACCCAGAGCAGCGCCAGCCCGGCGGCCCCCAGGTAGGGCACGATCAGCCAGTCCGACCACACCGCCACCCCGGCGAGCAGGCCGAACAGCCCCACGGCCAGCCGGCGGTGGCGCACCGTCCCCCGGGCGAGCCCCACCACGACCAGCAGCATCAGCAGCACCGCCGCCTTGACCTCCGGCCGGCCGCCGACCACCGTCAGCTGGTCGCGCACCACCCGCTCCCCGCCGACGGCCAGCAGCCCGACGACGAAGGCGGCGAACCAGGGCGAGCAGATCCGCCGGGTGAGCCGGTGGATCAGCCAGAGGAAGAGCGCGTAGAGCAGCAGCAGCGGCAGGCGCAGCAGCGGCCAGCTCGGCCCGGCCGCCGCGACCAGCGGGGCGGCCAGGTAGGACTCCAGCATCCCCATGTAGCGCTGGCCGTAGAGGAAGACGGGCAGCTCGCGGCCCTGCGCGATGTGCAGCGCGGCCAGCCCGAAGGTGGCCTCGTCGCTGTTGGAGACCGGCACCGTGTGCAGGGTCAGGACCAGCCGGTAGCCGACCCCGGCGAGCCCGAACAGCAGCGCGACGAGCGCCGGCCGGTCGAGCCGCGGACGCCATCGCCCACGCTTGCGCACTGGTTGCGACACGACCAACGCCCCCGTCGTCGTCCCGACCGGAGTGTTTCACGTCGCCGGGGCCCGCCGGGGCGGATCGGCGCAGCCCGGGCCGCCGAAGATCGCCTCGCGTGGCCGAGGCCGCCGGGTTGTGGCAGGGTTGCTGGCGTGCCACCCACTGCCGCCGGCCAGTTGGCCGTACCGAACCTGCACCGGGCCGCGCGGATCGAGGACGCCGTGCACTCGCTGGTCGAGCGCCGGTTGCGGCGCACCGGCTGGCGGACGAACATCGTCGCGTACGCCGGCTACGGCGCGCCGGGTTGGGCGCGGGTGATGTGCCGGGTGCTGCTGGGGCGGCCGGACACCCGGCAGCGGGGCCGGCTGGAGAAGGTGCGCGGCTGGCGCAGCTTCACCACGCTGCCCGCCAAGCACGTCACCGTGACCATCGAGGCCGGCGGGGTACGCCACGAGGCGACCACGGACCGCAGCGGCTTCATCGACACGCTCGTCGAGGCGGACCTGCCGCCCGGCTGGGGGGCGGTACGGATCAGCCTGCCCGACGCCGAGCCGGTCGAGGCGCCGGTGCGCATCCTCGACCCGGAGGTGCGCTTCGGCATCCTCTCCGACATCGACGACACGGTGATGGTCACCGCGCTGCCCCGCCCGCTGCTCGCCGCCTGGAACACCTTCGTCCTGGACGAGCACGCCCGGGCGGCCGTTCCCGGCATGGCCGTGCTCTACGAGCGGCTGGCCACCGCGCACCCCGGCGCCCCGGTCTTCTACCTCTCCACCGGGGCGTGGAACGTGGCGCCGACGCTGACCCGCTTCCTGTCCCGGCACCTCTACCCGGCCGGGCCGCTGCTGCTGACCGACTGGGGGCCGACGGCGGACCGCTGGTTCCGCAGCGGCCGGGAGCACAAGCGGGTCACGCTGGCCCGGCTGGCCAAGGAGTTCCCGGACGTGAAGTGGCTGCTGGTCGGCGACGACGGGCAGCACGACCCGGAGATCTACCGCGAGTTCGCGGCCGCCCACCCGCAGAACGTGGCGGGGGTGGCGATCCGCCGGCTCTCGCCGGCCCAGTCGGTGCTGGCCGGCGGCCTGCCCGCCCCGGCCGGCCAGTCGGCCTCCGGGCCGGTGGGGCAGCGGTGGCTCTCGGCGCCCGATGGCGCCGGCCTGTGGAAGCTGCTGCGCGACGCGGGCCTGGTCTGACTGGTCGACCGGCGCACGGACAAGGGGCCGGCCGCGGCTCGCACCGCGACCGACCCCTTGCCCTACGGGATCAGAAGATCCGGTTGTACGTGTTCCAGCCGGTGCCGATGAGGCGGCCGGAGCTGTACGGCTTGTTGCTGCCATTGACGTTGATGTTGTTGCCGTAGTACCAGAGGGTGCCGTCCGACTTGGTGCCGATCAGATCGACGTACCCGTCACCGCTCACGTCGCCCGGCACGATCCGGGTGTACCCGTCCCAGGCCGTACCGATCTGGATCGGGCTGCTGAACGGCCGGCTCGGGTTGGTCGCGTAGGCGTTCTGGTAGTACCAGAGGGTGCCGTCGGCCTTCGTGGCGATCATGTCGGTGTACCCGTCGCCGGTGATGTCTCCGGCCATGATCCGGTTGTACATGGTCCAGCCGGTGCCGATCGTGACGCCACTGCCGTAGAACGGCTCTACCGAGTTGGTTGCCCACCGGTTGTGGTGCCAGATCAACGTGCCGTCGGTCCGCATGCTGATCATGTCAGCGTGCCCATCCCCGTCGATGTCGCCGCTCGTGGTCTTCGGCAGGGTGTTCCACCCCGCACCGACCTGGCGTCCGGAGCCGTATGGCTTGCCGGGGTTCAGGTTGATGTTGTTGCCGTAGTACCAGAGCGTGCCGTCAGGCTTGGTGGCGACGAGGTCCGGGTAGGTGTCGCCGCTGATGTCCGCGGTCATCACCCGGTCGAACGAGTTCCACGCGCTCCCGATCAGGTTGCCGGAGCCGTACGGCTTGGACAGGTCTCCGGTGTGCGGGTAATACCAGAGCGAACCGTCCGTTCTGGTGGCGACGATGTTGGCGTAGCGGGCCTTCGGCGCCGGCGCGATGCTCCACGCCCGCTTCCACGCCTGGACGAACGCCAGTTCGCCCTTGAACCAGCCGCCGTAGGTCGTCGCGCCGGTTCTGTGGCTGCCGATCCGCAGGCCGCCGGTCGCGTTCCAGACGGTGCTGTGGCTGGCCCGGCCGACGTTCGCCCCGTTGACGTAGATCGTCATCAGGTTCAGTGACTTCTGGAAATTGACGGTCACCAGGGTCCAGACGCCCACTCGGGCGCTGTTCGCCCCGGCGCTCGCGGTGTCGTACGTGGGTGAGGCCACGTCGGTGCGCGGCATGGCGAAGCGCCAGGACCTGTCGCCGGCATCGGTGTAGAGCCTGAACCCGGCGGTGTTCGCGCCGTTCTGAGACAGGACCGTGCCGCCGAGGGCGGCGGGCTTGATCCAGGCGGAGACGGTGAAATCCGTGCTGGTGTTCACGGGGGAGGTGGCGGTGGTGAGGGTGCCGCTGGTGCCGTCGAAGACGACGTCCGGGTCGAACGCGTCACCCGTGCTCCAGCTGACCCCGCTGTTGCCGGTGGCGTGCAGGGTGCCCGCCGTGTCCCGGGCGGTGCTCACCGCCCCGGTATCGGCGTCGTTGAGCTGCCATGCGTGGTCGGCGGTGATGAGGGTCCGGCTGGCCTGGGCCGTGATCGTGCCGGTGCCCACCGAGCCGGCGGCGCCGGGGGCGAGGTTGCTGACGAGCCAGGCGCCCGTGCTGGCGCCGGTGCCGACCGTCCACAGGTCCGGGGTTCCGTTGCTGTCGATGTCGGCGGCTCTCAGCGTGAGGTCCGCGCCGGCGTTCCAGGCGTCGGACAGCTTGTACGCGCTGAACGTGAGCAGGTTGTTGCCGTCGAAGGCGAGGTTGGTCCAGAGGTGGAGAGCACCGGTGGTGCGGTTCCACAGGAACATCGCCGTGCTGCCGGTGAGCTGGGCCGTCGCGATGGTCCAGTTGTTCCAGTCGTCGCCGCCGGTGGGCGTCGGCTGCTCGATGCGCTGCGGGTTGGCGTAGAGGGCGGGGGCGTAGAAGTTGGAGTAGTACGTGAGGTGATGGCCGACGGTGGTGTCGCCGCTGATGCCGAGCAACTCGGGAATCCCGGTCGCGGCGCCGCGGATGTCGCCGGCGTTCACGAGCTGGCGGGGCAGGGTGCCGTCCGAGTCGACGAGGAGTTCGCCAGAGACGCTGAACTGGTTGCCGCTCTGCTGGGCCTGGATGACCGAGCCGTCGCCGTTGGCGCGCAGGACGCCACCGTTTCCGGTCGCCGGGTAGTAGACGAGGACGTCCTGGAGACCGGTGCCCGTGAAGTGGCCGGTGATGGCCTGGGCACCGTTGTAGTCGGCGGGTGAGTTCTGACCGGTGACGCCGTTGCCCCGTGCGCCGATGTTCGTGCCGACCAGCGCGCTCTGTTCGCCGTCGGTGGGCGCGAGCCACAGTCCGGGTGGCAGGCCATGCCTGGCGCCGACGGTGACGAGATCGGGAGCGCCGTCGCCGGTCAGGTCTCCGTCCGCCGCGGTGGCCGCCGGGTTCGAGTTGAACGTGACGCTCTTGCTGTCGCCGATGTTGCCGCCGGCGGAGATGCTCGTGACGGTCAGCGTGTTGGTGAACCGGCTCGGGGTGATGCTGATCGTGGCCGCGCCGTTCGTCGCGGTGGCGTCGGTCGGGGGACCGGCGTTGAGCTGGTAGACGTAGCCGCTCGGGTCGGTGCCCTCCGCCTTCGTGATCTCGACGGTGAACGGCTCGCCGATGGTGGTCGTGCCGTCCGCCACCTCCGGCACGTTCGGCGCGCCGGGGCGGGTGGGGTCGAACGTGAAGGTGCAGGTCGCGGACCAGTCGCTGGGGGTGCGGAAGTCGGTGGCCTGCACCTTCCAGGAGAAGCTCGTCAGTGCCCCGCCTGCGGCGGTGCGCAGCGTGGCGACCGGTACGACGAGCACCGCCGTGCTGCCCGAGGAGTAGGTCAGCAGGCTCGGGTTCGACGAAGCGAGGGCGGTCTGCGTGGTGTCGGACGTCTTCCAGAGCTTGAAGGAGACGCCGAGGGTGCCGCCGTTACGGTCCGACACAGGGGCGTAGAGGGAGACCGATCCGTCACCGACGGTGCTACCGCCCGTGCAGGTGGTCTTCGGGGAGGTGGTCATGCCGGTGGGCTTGTTGGGCTTGTGGTTGTAGCGGATGGTCAGCGTCGGGCTGGTCTCCAGGAACTCCTTCCAGCTCTGCGTGTCGCTGGCCTCGTTCGCGGCGACCATCCACAGCGTCCGGATGTCCCGCTTGGCGGTTACGTCGGCCCGGATCTGGCCGGTGATGTCGAAGGACACCGCGGCGGCGGCGCAGCCGCTGTAGCCGTACGCGAAGCTCTCCGACGCGGCCAGCGGTCCCTTCGACTGGCCTTCCCAGTAGTTCCAGGTGGCGTTGGAGGACGACAGCGTGGCACCGGGGGCGTAGACGTTGACCGTCTTGGGCGTGCAGCTCCACGACCGCGTGTTCGTGACTTTGAAGATCGCGTCGTAGATCTCCGCGCCCACGAGGGTGGTGTGGGGGACCGGGAAGTTGATCAGCGTGTTGGAGCGTTGCTCACCTGAGTTGCCGACCTGCATCCGGTCGTTCGGGTCGGGGGTGTTCTTCCAGTAGTTCGTCGACTGGTGCTGGTACGAGATGGTGGCCCAGCCGCCCTTGCCGGCCCCGTACGGCGTCCAGCTGAATGTCGGGTCGACGTAGACCGGGTAGACCGTCTTCGGGTCGGTGAGCAGCGTCCGGTCCGGGGTCAGCCGCAGCTTGCCGGGGGCGATCTTCACCCCGATCGGGGCGGTCTTCGCGGCGCGGCCCGGCGCGGCGGGGCTGGACGTCGCGGCGCTGCGCGTGGCGGGGCCGGCGGCGGAGTCCCACATGGTCGGGGCGGGGGCGGTAAGCACGGTGGCGCCGTGACGGTCGCGGCCGGTGATGTTCCCGGCGGCGTCGGCGGCGAGAGTGACGTTCTCGCCGACGGTGGTCAGGTCCAGGGCCGCCAGGCTCGGGTTGGCGGCGGCCTGCCGGTTCTTGACCACGAAGACGTGGGAGAAGCCGCCCTCGGCGGTGGCCGTGACGGTGAGGTCGACGCCGGGCAGCACCTCGGGGTAGGTGGCGGTGGGGCCGGACAGGGTCGGCGCGGGCAGTGCATCGGCACGGTGACGGCCAGTGCCCGGGTGCCGCTGCTCATCCGGGCGAGGGGTCCGGTTCCGCCGGGGGAGAGCCGGATCGGGTTCGTCGACACGGCCGCGGTGATGGTGCCGTCGGGCTGGCGGACGAGGGTCGGGTCGAGGGCCTTCCACTTGCCGTCGACCCGGGCGCGGGTCGGTGCGGCCGTCTGGGTCAGCTCGACCACGCCGTTCGGGCGGGCGGTGACGGTCGCGGTGGGGGTGCCGGCGGCGGTGGCCTCGACCGGCTTGCCGGTCCGCCTGGCCTGCGCCATCGCCTGGTCGACCCCGAGCGACGAGGCGCCGGTCGGCTTGGTGGCGGCGGACGGGACGGGCGCGGCGGCGGCCGACGGAACGGGCAGCGCGGTGGCCGCGCCCGTGATGAGGACGCTGGCCACGACGCCTGCGGCGACAGCGACCCGCCTCCTGTCCGGAGGGTGGGTGGTGGGCATCAAGGGTTTCTCCCCCGTGATCGTGTCCGGTGGACGCGCTGCGGCGTCCGGTGAGCGGCCACAGTGAAGCAGCCGTTTGTAGCTCTGCGGAACCTCGCCGTCACACTCGTTTGTCCTTTCGGATGCCATTGGGGCGATCTGATCAATGTGATCTATGTCTATCGTGATCATTTCGTGACCTCCGAACGTGAGCGACGTGACAGATTGATCGCGCCACGGGGGTGTTCGGCCGAACACTCCGCGTGGTTTCTTGTGTCTCGCGGAAGTGGGGTTCGGATGGTGTGGCACGGGGGCATGCGCCTGTGGTCTCGTTCGAGACGGTTGGTCGCGGTGGTCGCGGCGACGTCGTTGATGGTGAGCCTGTTGTCAGGCGCGCCGGCATCGGCTAAGCCGAAGGACGGAGAGGTGGCGAAGCCGCCGGCGGTGTCGCCGGGACGGTCGGTCAAGGGTGTCAAGCCGTCGCCGACGCGGTTCGTGACCCCGCCGGACGACGCGAAGTCCACCCACAAGCCGTCCCGGACGCGGTGGCCGCAGGCGGCGTCGGGACGGTTGGAGCTGACCGCGCCACAGCAGCGGTCGGTGGCGCCGGGCAAGGCGCGTGCCACGGGTACGCCGGTCTGGGTGCAGCCCGTGGCGGCGAAGGACGGTCGGTACGCCGGCCCGCGACGCCTCGACGTGCGCATCGCCGACCGCAAGGCGACCGAGGCCGCGGGCGTGGACGGCGTGCTGCTGTCGGTCGCCCCGGACGTGTCGTCGGGGGCGGTGCGGGTCGGCGTGGACTACGCGCAGTTCGCCGAGGCATTCGGCGGCAACTACGGGTCGCGGTTGCGGCTGGTGCGGCTGCCCGAGTGCGCGCTGACCACGCCGAGTCTGGCCTCGTGCCGCGCGGGCGAGCCATTGGCGTCGGCCAACGACGTGGCGGCGAAGACGGTGTCGGCCGAGGTGCCGATGGCGGGCTCCGAAGCGAGCGGCGCGACGGTGCTGGCCGCGATCGCCACGGCGGGTGAGGAGGGCGGCAAGGGCGGCACGTACGCGGCGACCGACCTGAAGCCGTCGGGGTCCTGGACGGGCGGGGGCAGCACCGGGTCGTTCACCTACTCGTACCCGGTCACCGTGCCTCCGGCGGCGTCGGACCTGGTGCCGACCGTCGCCCTCTCCTACGACTCGGGCAGCGTCGACGGGCAGACCGCCTCCACCAACGCGCAGTCGTCGTGGGTCGGGGACGGCTGGTCGACCCCACGCTCGTACGTCGAGCAGACCTTTGCGTCCTGCATGGACGAGCCGGGCGGCAAGCCGTCCCCCGTCAAGACCTACGACCGCTGCTACGACGGGCCGATCCTGACGCTGTCGCTGAACGGGTCCTCCACGTCGCTCGTGTGGGACGCGGTCAAGAAGGTGTGGAAGCCGGAGTCCGACAACGGTGAGGTCGTCACCCACGTGACGAACTCGAACAACGGCAGCGGCACCTACAACACCGACTACTGGCGGGTGACCCTGCGCAGCGGCGTCACCTACGAGTTCGGCCGAAACCGGCTCCCGGGCTGGGCCTCGGGCAAGGCCGAGACCAAGTCGGTCGACCACTCTCCGGTCTACTCGCCGCACGCGGGCGACCCGTGCTACAACGCGGCCGGGTTCTCCTCGTCGGTGTGCACGATGGCGTACCGGTGGAACCTGGACCACGTCTACGACGCCCACGGCAACGCGATGGCCTACTACTACGACCAGGACGTCAACCACTACGGCCGGAACAAGGGCACCACGGACGTGGCCTACATCCGCGACAGCAGCCTCGCCCGCATCGACTACGGCTTCACCGCCGGCAACGCCTACGGCACCGTGCCCAACCGGATCGTGTTCAACACCGGCGACCGCTGCCTCTCGGGGACCTGCCAGCCGCTGAACTCGACCAACAAGGCGAACTGGCCGGACGTGCCGTTCGACCTGATCTGCAACTCCGGTGTCGACTGCGACAACTGGAGCCCCTCGTTCTTCTCCACCGTCCGGCTGACCTCGATCGAGACGCAGCAGTACAACCCGGCCACCTCGGCGTACGAGAAGGTCGACTCGTACGCCCTGTCGCACACCATGCCGGCCACCGGCGACGGCACGTCGCCGACGCTGTGGCTGTCGGGAGTCACCCGCACCGGCCACGACACGAGCGCAGGCGGATCCACGAGCGCGATCAGCCTGCCGTCCGTGTCGTTCACCGGCACCAAGCTGGCCAACCGCGTCGACACCACCGGCGGCCTGCCGAACTTCTACCGGCAGCGCATCGCCACCGTCACCACCGAGACCGGTTCGGTCATCTCTCCCAGCTACGAGCTGCCCGTGCCCTGCACGGCACCGGTGACGACCGATCCGGCGAGCAACACCAAGTCCTGCTACCCGGTCTACTGGACGCCGGACGGCTACACCGAACAGTTCCGGGACTGGTTCCACAAATACGCCGTCACCCGGGTCACCTCCACCGACCCGACGGGTGGGGCGCCAGCGCTGGCGACGAGCTACAAGTACCTGGGTGGGGCGGCGTGGCGCTACGACGAGAACGAGGTCGTCAAGGCCAAGTACCGCACCTACGGCCAGTTCAGGGGCTACGCCAAGGTGCAGACCCTCAACGGTGACGGCGTCAATGACCGCCGCACCCTGTCCGAGGTCGCCTACTACCGCGGCATGTCGAAGAACAACAACACCACGGTGGTGAACCTGACCGACTCCGCCGGCGGCACCCACGAGGACGTCGACGAACTCGTCGGCAAGGAGTTGGAGAGCACCCGGTACCTGGGCGAGGGCGGCCGGATCGACTCCTCGACGATCACCTCGTACTGGGTCTCCGGCGCGACCGCGACCCGGTCGCGGACCGGACTGTCGGCCCTGACGGCGCAGTGGGTCGAGCCGGTCAAGACCTACAGCCGGCAGGCGGTCATCAGCGGCGGCTCGGTGACGTGGCGGTACACCGCCACCGACAACAGCTACGACGCCAACACCGCCAGCGCCACCTTCGGCGTGCTCAAGCACACCTACACCTACACCGTGCCGGCGAACCCGGCGCACGACCAGTGCACCACCTACACCTTCGCCCCGGTCAACGCGGCGAAGAACCTCGTCGGCCTGGTCAGCCAGGCCGAGACCGTGTCGGTGGCGTGTGGCGGCTTCACCCAGGGCAGTCCGGCCTCGGAGCCCGGCAGCGCCAACACGCTCACCGCCCCGACCACGGTCAACCGGCCGGCCCAGGTGGTGAAGGCCGAGCGCAACTTCTACGACGACACCACCTTCGCCACGACGTTCCCGCAGACGACCGCCCCGACCAAGGGCGACGTCACCATGACCCAGGTCGCCAGGGACCACACCGGTGGCGCCTACGCCTGGCAGACCACCGAGCGGTCGACCTACGACTCCTACGGCCGGGTCGTCGACGAGTACGACGCCAAGGGCAACAAGACCACCAACGGCTACACCATGAACGCCGTCAACCTGGTCACGGGCACCTCGACCACGAACGCGCTGGGCCAGTCGGTGTCCGCGACCGTTAATCCGAGGCGCGGCTCGACACTCACCACGACAGACGCGAACAAGCTGGTGACGAGGCAGCACTACGACGCGCTGGGCCGCAACACCGCCGTCTGGTTGAACTCGCGGGCCACGAACACGCCGGCGAACCAGAAGTTCGCCTACACCGTGTCGAAGACCGGCGTCACGGCGGTCACCAGCGACAAGATCAATTCGCAGCAGGGCTACCAGACCAGCGTCACGATCTATGACGCGCTGCTGCGGACCCGCCAGACCCAGTCGATGACGCCGCAGGGCGGTCGGATGGTCAACGACACGTTCTACGACAGCCGCGGCTGGACCCGCGCGTCCTACAACGGGTGGTGGGACGCCACCACGACCCCGACGGTGAGCACCCCGGCGTCTGCGGCGGACCTGCACAAGCAGGTGCCGAACCAGACCTTCACCACCTACGACGGCCTCGGCCGGGCCGTGATCGTGCAGGCGGCGAAGGACGGCGTCACCGTGTCCAGGACGACGACCGTCCACGGCGGCGACCGCAGCACGGTCGTCCCGCCCGAGGGCGGCGTGGTCACCGCCACGATCACCGACCCGGTTGGCCGCAAGAAGGAGCTGCACGAGTACAGCGCCCGGCCGACGGTCACCACGCCGGCGGACACGTTCACCGGCACGTTCACCGTCACCGGCGGCACCGCCACGATCAGCAGGTACGGTTACGACGGCCACGGCAACCAGTCCACGCTCACCGACGCCGAGGACAACGTGTGGACCTCGACCTACGACCTGCTCGGCCGGGTCGTGGCCAAGTCCGACCCCGACGCCGGTGACAGCACCATGCGCTACGACGCCAACGGCAACCTCGAGCAGTCGACCGACGGCCGGGGCAAGACGCTGTCGTACACGTACGACGCGCTGAACCGCAAGACCGGCGAGTACGCCGCCACGGTCGAGAACCAGTCCTCGGCCAACCAGCGGGCCGCCTGGGTGTACGACAACAGCAACGCCGTGGCCGGGGTCACCAACGCCATCGGCAAGCTGACCACCACCACCGCCTACCGGGGTGGCAAGGCGTACACGACCCAGCAGAAGGCGTTCGACGCCTTCGGCAGCTCCCTCGGGGCGACGGTCACCATCCCGGACACCGAGGGTGCCCTCGCCGGGTCGTACGCATTCGGGCACACCTACCACTCCCTGGTCGGGCTGCCGATGACCGACAGCTACCCGGCAAAGGGCAGCCTGCCCACCGAAACGGTGTTCCGCAGCTACGGTGGCGTGCTCGACCTGCCCAAGACCCTCGGTGGGCTTGCCGGCTACACCAACGACGTCAGCTACGACGCCTGGGGGCGGGTCGATCAGCAGAAGATCGGCACCGCCACCAGCTTCGCCGCCGTCACCAACACCTACGACATCCACACCGGCCGGCTGACCAACCAGCTCGTCACCCGCTCGACGGCGACCCCGTCGACCGTCGACGAGCAGGAGTACAGGTACGACCTGGCCGGCAACATCACCCGCAAGGTCAGCAAGCGGAACGGTGGCACCACGCCGGCCGAGACGCAGTGCTACGGCTACGACGGCCTGGCCCGGCTCACCGAGGCCTGGACCGCCACCGACGCGTGCGCCGCCGCGCCGACCGACGCCAACAAGGGAATGGTCGGCAACGCCATCGGGGCCGGCAGCGCCTACTGGACCAGCTGGCAGATCGACGTCGTCGGCAACCGCACCAAGCAGGTCGAGCACAACCTCACCGGCGGCGCGGACACCACCACCACCTACACCTACGACGGCAACGGCCAGAACAAGCCCCACACCCTGACCTCCACCAGCACCACCGGCGGGGCGACCGGCTCCACCTCCTACGCCTACGACGCCGCCGGCAACACCACCGGCCGCAACGCCGCCCAGGGCAACCAGACCATGACCTGGGACGACGCCGGCAAGCTGACCGGAGTCACCGGCGGCGCCAGCGGCGACAACACCTTCGTGTACGACGCCGACGGCAACCTGCTGCTCCAGAAGGAACCGGGCAAGACCACCTTGTACCTACCGGGACAGCAGCTCACGCTCAACACCGCCACCGGCGTGATCGACGGGGACCGTTACTACGCCCTGCCCGGCGGCGGTAGCTGCATCCGCAGTGGCAGCGGCACGGCGTACTCTTTCGCCATCGCCGACCACCAGGGCACGCCGTCGCTCTATCTCGACAACACGGCCCAGAACCCGACCTGGCGGCAGTACACGCCGTACGGCGCGGCTCGCGGCGCGGCAGTGACGGCGCCCGACAACCGCGGCTTCCTCAACAAGCCGATGAGTCCGACCGGACTGACTATCGTCGGCGCCCGCGCCTATGATCCCGCCATCGGCCGGTTCGTATCGGTCGACCCCTTGCAGGACACAGCGCAGCCGCAGCAGTGGAACGCCTACTCGTACGCCAACAACACGCCGGTCACCTCCAGCGACCCGACTGGCATGATCCCTGAAGACTGCCGTCACTTCGACTGCTACGGCTATGACCCTCGACCGCTGAAGAAGGGTGACGGACGCGGTGCGGGAGGGTGCCATGGAGGCTGTGGTACCAAGAAGAATGTTTCTTGGGGAAAAAAGCGCCATCTGGGCAGCACCAAGTCCAAGCCTGGCAAGTATGTGCCGCCCGCGAGAAAAACGCCGCCGCGGAAGAACCCGTTCTTCGGGGTGGGGCCGGGCCTTGATCCAAGCGTTGGTCGTTCCCAGGTATGTGTCTTCAATCGGTGTGTCGGTTGGCAAGCGGGCGGTTGGTGCGTGGATTGCATGGTGATGGAGTTGGGGCGGCGGGCTCAAGATGCTGTTGAACCCCTGAAGGCTGTTCATCGCTATGGTCAGATCAATGCATCCGCATGCTTCATGTTCTGTATTGGCTTCACCTACCAGGATGGTTACGTGAGCAGTACGGCTGGCATGGGGGTGGGTCTTGGGGTCAGTGCGACCGTCGGGGGCGTCAGCGCAAGGCCCTATCAGCAAAGCCCGAAGGGCTGGCAGACGTGCTTCGGTGATGGCCCTGGCGGCTGCTATACCGGCGGTGTAAAGTCCGGCGGGAAAGATCAGAACGGTCATGCGAAGACCTACCACGGTATGAGTGTCGGTGTTGGCATGTCACTGTGGGTGGGTGTTACCTACAATTTCTGGGGCACGCAAATTGGCGGTGACGACGGCTGGTGGCTTCCGGATATGGAAGAGGATTGAGTAAGGGGGCGTCGTGATGTGGCGAGGGGTGATTAGTATTCTGTTGGGTGCTCTCTTGATGACAATAGGAGCAGCCCTCGCGCTGAATTACCGAGGGATTGCGACGAAGCACATAGCGCTCGCTATGGGTGTCGTGCGCCCATTGACGTCGTCCAGAAAACTGATGTGGGAGGACGAGCAACTCGTCAGACGGCGGAAGTTCTTCGTCTTGTTGGACAGGTTTATTGGAGTGCTGATGATTCCAGTGGGCATGGTGATGCTGGCTACCGGCGGGCAGTACTTGCTGCGATTAGCATGAAAAAGGGCCTCTTAGCTTGAGAAGGGGACGGCCGGCGCTCCATGACAGCGCTCGGTGTCATTCAGGGAGCAATCTGCTCTCGGGACACCGAGCGCTGCCTTGCAGATGCCTCTGCCGCGGCGGAGGCATCTGTGCGAGTTCTGCGTCGGTGTTGAGTACCTCCGCCCAAGTGCCGCTGGCCGGCGGCCCTTCCGGTGGTCCTTCAGAGCAGGGCGGGACGATGGGTGCGAAGATCCACGCGGCGAAGCCGTGGGTGAAGCTGGGCGTCAGCCCGTTCGGCATCTGGCGCAACGCCGGCACCGACCCGCTGGGCTCGCGTACCACCGGCCTCCAGTCGTACGACGCCATCTACGCCGACCCCCGGCGCTGAGTGCGGGAGGGTTGGGTCGATTACATCGCCCCGCAGCTCTACTGGCACATCGGCCACTCGGCGGCCGACTACGCGGAGCTGGTCCGCTGGTGGTCCGAGACCGTGACCGGCACCGACGTGCAGTTGCTCGTCGGGCAGGCCACCTACCGGGCCGGGGCGGCCGGGCAGGACGCGGCCTGGCAGGACCCGGCCGAGCTGACCGACCACCTGACGCTCAACCGCACCTACCCCCGGGTCCTCGGCGACATCCACTTCAGCGCCAAGGACGTCCGCGCCGACCGGATCGGCGCCGTCTCCCGGGTGGCGACCGACCACTACCGCCGGCCCGCGCTGGCGCCGGCCGGGGTGGGCGGCGCCGCGCCCGCCGCGCCCAACCTCACCTCGGCCGTACGCGGCACGGCCGGCGTGACGCTCAGCTGGCAGCGCGGCGCCACGGGCAGCACGGCCGCGTACGCCGTGTACCGGCTGCCCGGCGACGGCGCGGTCGACCCCTGCGACCTCGCCGACGGCCGGCACCTGCTCGGCACGGTCCGCGCCTCGGGCACGACCGGAACGTTCACCGACGCCACCGCCGCGGCCGGCTCGACGTACCGCTACCTGGTGACCGCCCTCGACCGGCTGCACCACGAGAGCCCGGCCAGCAACGCGCGGGTGGTCACCGGCACCGGCGGCACGTTCAGCGTGATCGTGGACAACGCCACCGCCGGCGGCTTCACCGCCGCCGCCACCTGGGGCACGTCGTCGTACCTCCCGGCGCGCTACGGCGCGAACTACCGGTTCGCCAGCCCGGAGGCGGTCAGCGACCCGGCCTGGTTCACCGCGACGCTGCCCGCCACGGGCAGCTACCGGGTGGAGGTCTGGCACCCGGCCGACCCCGGCTACAACAGCGCCGCGCCGCACCTGGTGGCGACGGCGAACGGGACCGTGACGGTCAAGGTCGACCAGCGCACCGGCGGCGGGCAGTGGCGGGTGCTGGGCACCTACGATCTCGCCGCGGGGACGCGCCAGGTCGTCGGGGTCAGCCGCTGGACCAGCGCCCAGGGATACGTCGTCGCCGACGCCATCCGAATCACCCGCCTCTGACCCGCACCGCCACGTCCCCCGTCGTACCGGCCCGCCGATCTTGCAGTTTCAGCCCCGACCTTCTGGTCTTTCGGGACATATCTGGGGCAGAAACTGCAAGATCGCGGCTGGTGGCGGGGGGGCGGGGGGTGGTGGGTGGGTGGGGTCAGGCGTGGTGTAGCCAGAGGACGGCGAGGGGCGGCACCTGGAGGGCGGCGGACGCCGGCAGGCCGTGCCACGGCACCGCCTCGGCGTGCACCTCGCCCAGGTTGCCCACCCCCGACCCGCCGTAGTGGTGCGCGTCGGTGTTCAGCACCTCCGTCCACGCCCCGCCGGCCGGCAGGCCGATCCGGTAGTCGTGCAGCGGCCGGGCGGAGAAGTTCGCCACGCAGACCAGGGTGGAGCCGTCGGGGGCGATCCGGACGAACGAGACGGCGTTGTTGGCCACGTCGTCCCCGGCGATCCAGCGGAACCCGGCGGGCTCCGTGTCCTGCGCCCACAGCGCCGGGACGTCCCGGTAGACGCGGTTGAGGTCGCCGACGAGGCGCTGCACGCCGGCGCGGGCCGGGTCGTGCAGCAGGTGCCAGTCGAGGCCCCGCTCCTCGCTCCACTCCCGGTCGTCGGCCAGCTCGCAGCCCATGAAGAGCAGCTGCTTGCCCGGGTGCGCCCACATGTACGCCAGCAGGGCGCGCACGGTCGCCAGCCGCTGCCAGGTGTCGCCGGGCATCTTCCCGGCCAGTGAGCCCTTGCCGTGCACCACCTCGTCGTGGCTGATCGGCAGCACGTAGTTCTCGCTCCAGGCGTACGCCAGGGAGAACGTGAGCTGATGGTGGTGGTGCTGCCGGTAGATCGGGTCCTTCGAGGTGTAGAGCAGGGTGTCGTGCATCCAGCCCATGTTCCACTTAAAGCCGAAGCCCAGCCCGCCGGTGTCGGTGGAGCGGGTGACCCCGGGCCAGGCGGTGGACTCCTCGGCGATCATCAGCACCCCGGCGTGGTGCTTGTAGACCGTCGCGTTCACCTCCTGCATGAACGCGATGGCCTCCAGGTTCTCCCGGCCGCCGTGCACGTTCGGTGCCCACTGCCCCTCCTGGCGGGAGTAGTCCAGGTAGAGCATCGAGGCCACCGCGTCGACCCGCAGCCCGTCGACGTGGAACTGCTCACACCAGTAGAGCGCGTTGGCGACCAGGAAGTTGCGCACCTCCCGGCGACCGAAGTCGAAGACGTACGTGCCCCAGTCGGGATGCTCGCCGCGGCGCGGGTCGGGGTGCTCGTAGAGGGGCGTGCCGTCGAAGCGGGCGAGGGCCCACTCGTCCTTGGGAAAGTGCGCCGGCACCCAGTCGAGGATCACGCCGATGCCGGCGGCGTGCAGCCGGTCCACCAAGTGGCGGAAGTCGTCCGGGTCGCCGAAACGGGACGTCGGCGCGTAGTAGCCGGTGACCTGGTAGCCCCACGAGCCGCCGAACGGGTGTTCCATCACCGGCAGGAACTCCACGTGGGTGAAGCCCAGCCCGGTGACGTACGCGACCAGCTCCTCGGCCAGCTCCCGGTAGCCCAGCCCGGGCCGCCACGACCCCAGGTGCACCTCGTAGACGCTCATCGGCTCCTGGTGCGGCTGCCGCCGCGCCCGCCGCGCCAGCCAGTCGGCGTCGCTCCACTCGTACGTGGAGTGGTGCACCACCGAGGCGGTGGCCGGCGGCACCTCCGCGTACGCCGCCAGGGGGTCGGCCTTGTCCCGCCACTGCCCGTCGGCGCCCAGGATCCGGTACTTGTAGCGGGCCCCGGCCCCGACGCCCGGGACGAAGATCTCCCACACCCCGCTGGAGCCGAGCGAGCGCATCGGCCAGCCGTCGTCGGGCCCCCAGCCGGCGAAGTCGCCCACCAGCCGGACGCCCCGCGCGTTCGGCGCCCACACGGTGAACGCCACGCCCTCGTCGAAGACCCGGGCGCCGAGGGCCTCCCAGAGGCGCTCGTGCCGGCCCTCGCCGATCAGGTGCAGGTCCAGCTCGCCGAGCGTGGGCGGGTAGCGGTAGGGGTCGTCGTGGGGCCGGCCGTCGACCTCGATCCGGTAGTCGAGCACCTCGCCCGGCACCGTCGCCTCGAAGACCCCGGCGTCGTGCGCGCGCCGCATCGGGTGCCGCTCGCCGCCGACCAGGAGGGCGACGTCGGCGGCGCCCCGGCGCAGCGTGCGCACGATCGTGCGCCCGTCGGCGGGGTGCGCGCCGAGGACGGCGTGCGGATCGTGCGTCGCGCCGGTGATCAGCTCGTCCATCGGGCGTCGTCCTCCTGGGCGGGGGCGGTCGGGGCGGTGCCGCCCGAGAGGTCGTCGGGCACGCTCTCGACGGTCAGGTCCGGCGCGCCGGACGCCGGCGCCGGGCCGGCGTCGGGACCGGCGACCGGTCGCCGCACGGTCAGCACGTGCGCCGGTTGCAGGTACGGGTCGAGGCGTACGGCGTTGCGCTGCCCCCAGTCGTAGCTGGCGCCGGTCAGCTCGTCGTGCACCGTGAACCGGTCGTGCCAGTCCAGCCCGAGCGCCGGCATGTCGAGCGTGGTGTTGCCCCACTGCACGCCCTGCGGGTCGAACGAGCAGACCACGACGACCGTGTTGCCGGTGTCCGGGTCGTGCTTGGACCAGCAGAGCAACGCCGGGTTGTCGATCTCGTGGAAGACCAGGTTGCGCAGCTGGTGCAGGGCCGGGTTGTCCCGGCGCACCCGGTTGAGGGTGGCGATGAACGGGGCGAGTGAGCGCCCCTGCGCCTGCGCGCCGGCCCAGTCCCGGGGGCGCAGCTCGTACTTCTCGTTGTCGAGGTACTCCTCCGCGCCGGGGCGGGCGACGTGCTCGAACAGCTCGTAGCCGGCGTACATGCCCCAGGAGGGGGAGAGCAGCGCGGCCAGCACCGCCCGGATCTTGAACATCGGCGGGCCGCCGTGCTGCAACGACGAGTGCAGGATGTCCGGCGTGTTCGGCCAGAAGTTCGGCCGCATGTGGTCGGCCGCGGCCACCAGTTCCTCGCAGTACGCCCGCATCTCGGCGGCGGAGGTGCGCCAGGTGAAGTACGTGTACGACTGGGTGAAACCGATCTTGCCCAGGCCGTGCATGATCGCCGGCCGGGTGAACGCCTCGGCGAGGAAGAGCACGTCCGGGTCGACCCTCTTCACCTCGGCGATCAGCCAGTGCCAGAAGTCGAACGGCTTGGTGTGCGGGTTGTCGACGCGGAAGATCCGGATGCCCTCGCCCACCCAGTGCAGCACCACCCGCAGGATCTCCGCCCGGATGCCCTCGGGGTCGTTGTCGAAGTTCAGCGGGTAGATGTCCTGGTACTTCTTCGGCGGGTTCTCCGCGTACGCGACGGTGCCGTCGGCCCGGGTGGTGAACCACTCCGGATGCTCGGCGACCCAGGGGTGGTCCGGGGCGCACTGCAACGCCAGGTCCATCGCCACCTCCAGGCCCTGCTCGGCGGCGGCGGCGACGAAGTCGCGGAAGTCCTCCGCCGTGCCCAGGTCGGGGTGGATGGCGTCGTGGCCGCCCTCGGCGGCGCCGATCGCCCACGGGGAGCCGACGTCGTCCGGCCCGGCGGTCAGCGAGTTGTTGCGGCCCTTGCGGTTGATCCGGCCGATCGGGTGGATCGGTGGCAGGTAGAGCACGTCGAAGCCCATCGCGGCGACCCCGGGCAGGCGCTCGGCGGCGGTGGCGAAGGTGCCGGAGCGGGCCGGCGCGTCGACGGTCGCGGGGATCGCCCCCTCCGAACGGGGGAAGAACTCGTACCAGGCGGAGAAGAGCGCCCGCCGTCGGTCCACCCAGAGCCGGTGCTCCTCGCCGGTGGTGACCAGCTCGCGTACCGGATGCCGCCAGAGCAGGGCGGCCAGCTCGAGCGCCGGGGCGACCCGGCGGGGCAGTTCCAGGCGCTCGTCACGCAGCGCCGCCACCGCCGCCGTCACCCGGTCGACGTCGCCCGCCGGCACCAGCTCGGCCGCGGCCGTCAGCACCCGGGCGCCCTCGGCCAGGTCGTTGGCCAGCTCCGCCGGCCCCTGACCGGCGGCGATCTTCTTGGTGACCGCGTTCTGCCAGGTCAGGTAGGGATCCTGGAACGCCTCGACGGTGAAGGCCCACTCGCCGACCGCGTCGGGGCGGATGACCGCGTGCCAGCGGTCCTGGCCGGGCTCGCCGGGGCGCATCCGGGTGAACGGTCGGGCCCGCCCGTCGGGGCCCAGCCACACCACGTTGCAGCCCAGCGCGTCGTGCCCCTCGCGGTAGGCCCGCGCCGACACCGGCACCGGCTCGTCGACGACCGCCTTGGCCGGGTAGCGACCGCAGGAGACGACGGGGGAGACGTCCTCGATCGGGAAGCGACCAGTCACCGCTTCAACCTACTGCGGGAGATCGTCTCGCGCTCGGTCAAGCGCCTCCTTCCGGCCCGCGCGGGCGCCGCCACCGCCGGGCCTCGCGCCCCCGCGACGGTCGTGGGGCGGGAGGCCCGGCCGTGGCGTACGCCGGGCGGCCGGAGCTAGACCCGGGTGACCCGGACGGCGTCGGCCACGACGTAACCGGTGGCGTTGGTCCACCGGCTCACCGCGACCAGGTTGCGGTCGCCGGCGGCGAGCGGGAAGGTGCCGAGCGAGCGCCAGACGCCGCCGTTGGCGCGCTGGTCCACGTTGACCGTCTGGTTGCCCGAGGAGGTGACGACGACGTGCGGGGCGGCGCTGCTGTAGCCCGGGTCGGCCGGGTGTCGTACCTCGATCCGGTAGTTCCCGGCGGCCGGGATGGCGACCTTGAACCAGGCGGCGTCGCTGGCGGGGGTGGGGGTGGCGAAGCGGTAGTCGGCGCCGTAGCGCTGGCTGGAGTAGGTCGAGGTGCCCCAGTTGGTGCTCGCCGTGAACCGCCCCGCGGTGGCGTTGTCCACGATCGCGCTGAAGCCGGGCGGGTTCGGGCTGCCCAGCCCCAGGTAGGCGGCGATGCCCTCGGCGTGGCCCCGGGCGGTGGCGGTGATGAAGTCGGCCCGCTTGAGCAGGTTCGCGTCGGCGAGGGTGTCGATGAAGAGGTTCTCGGTGAGCACCGCGGGCATGTTCGTCTCGCGCAGCACGTGGAAGTTGGCGGTCTTGAGCCCCCGGTCGACGACCGAACCGACGGACCGCATGCCGGCGAGCACCCTCGGGTGCAGCGCGTTGTGCAGGTTCACGGTGGCCGCGTCCGCCGTCGGGTACCGGTAGCTCTCGAAGCCGGTGCCGCCGCCGGAGTTGATGTGCACGCTGACGAAGAGGTTCGCGCCCCAGGCGTTGGCGTCGTCGGTGCGGTAGGTCAGGCTGCGGGTGATGTCGGTGGTCCGGGACATGCGGACGTCGACGGCCCAGTTGGCCTGCAGGATGTCGCGCAGTTGGAGGGAGATGTCGAGCGTCAGGGCCTTCTCCTGCAGCCCGTTGCCGACCGCCCCGGGGTCAGTGCCGCCGTGGCCCGGGTCGATGTAGACCTTGGGCGACGCGGCCAGCGCGCGGCCCCCGAGGACGGGGACGGCCGCGACGCCGGCGAGGGCCGCGAGCAGGGTACGCCGCCGCAGCGCCGAGTCATCGAACATGTGCACCTCGCTTGGGGAATCACCGAAGAGATCAACGATTCCCGGAATATAGCGGAGCATCGATGCACATGAAAGATGTCTACGTCCGTGGATCTGACGCGCGAAGATTTCCGTCCAACCGGCCCTCCTCAGCCGGCGGCGCCCACCGACCGGTACACCTCCAGCGTCCGCCGCGCCACGGCGTCCCAGGAGAACCGGTCGACCGCCCGGCGCCGGCCCGCGAGCCCGAACCCGGTCGCCCGCTCCGGGGCCGCCAGCACCTCGTTGATCCGCGTCGCCAGGTCGGCGACGAACCGGCCCGGGTCAAGCGGCCGGCCCGAGCCGTCGGACGCCTGCTCGATCGGCACGAGGAGGCCGGTCTCGCCGTCGGCCACGACCTCCGGGATGCCGCCGGTCGCGGTCGCCACCACCGCCGTCTCGCAGGCCATCGCCTCCAGGTTGACGATGCCCATCGGCTCGTAGACCGACGGGCAGACGAAGACGGTGGCGTGCGTGAGCACCTGGACGACCTCGTGCTTGGGCAGCATCTCGGCCACCCAGACCACGCCCGAGCGGGTCGCCCGCAGCTCGGCCACCAGCCCCTCCACCTCGGCGGCGATCTCCGGCGTGTCGGGAGCCCCGGCCAGCAGCACCAGCTGGGTGTCGGCCGGCAGCTCCCGGGCCGCCCGCAGCAGGTAGGGCAGCCCCTTCTGGCGCGTGATCCGCCCCACGTAGACCACGCTGGGCCGGGCCGGGTCGATGCCCAGCCGGTGGACCACGTCCGTGCCGTGGTCCGGGGAGTACTCGTCGGTGTCGATGCCGTTGTGCACCACCCGGACCCGGTCCGGGGCCACCGCCGGATACGCCTTCAGCACGTCGCGCCGCATCCCCTCGCTGACCGCGATCACCGCGTCGGCGGCCTCGAACGCCGTGCGCTCGCACCAGGAGGAGAGCGCGTAGCCGCCGCCGAGCTGCTCGGCCTTCCACGGCCGCAGCGGCTCCAGGCTGTGCGCCGTCACCACGTGCGGCACCCCGTGCAGCAGCTTCGCGGCGTGCCCGGCCAGGTTCGCGTACCAGGTGTGGCTGTGCACCACGTCGGTGCCGGCGCACGCCGCCGCCATCTCCAGGTCCACGCCCATCGTCCGCAGCGCGGCGTTCGCGCCGGTCAGGCCCGCCGGCTCGGCGTACGCGGTGACGCCCGGCTCGGTGCGCGGCGCGCCGAAGCAGTGCACCCGCACGTCGGCGAGCCGGCGCAGCTCCCGGGCCAGGTACTCCACGTGCACGCCGGCCCCGCCGTACACCTCCGGCGGGTACTCCCGGGTCAGCAGATCGACGCGAAGGTGTGCGGAATCCGTCATCCCCCGCACCCTAGTGCAGGAGTGTGCCCGTACGAGTGGTGAAGTCCCCGGCGGATGGTTAGCGTCGGGACATGGCTGCCAAGGTGCTCGCGATCGTCCTGGCCGGCGGGGAGGGCAAGCGCCTCATGCCGCTCACCACGGACCGGGCCAAGCCGGCCGTCCCGTTCGGCGGGATGTACCGCATGGTCGACTTCGTCCTGTCCAACCTGGCGAACGCCGGCTATCTGAAGATCGTCGTGCTGACCCAGTACAAGTCGCACTCACTCGACCGGCACATCACCAAGACGTGGCGGATGTCGACCCTGCTCGGCAACTACGTCACGCCGGTGCCGGCGCAGCAGCGCCGTGGCCCGTGGTGGTTCGCCGGCTCCGCCGACGCCATCTACCAGAGCTTCAACCTGATCAACGACGAGCAGCCGGACTACGTGATCGTCTTCGGCGCCGACCACATCTACCGGATGGACCCGCGGCAGATGGTGGAGGACCACATCGCCTCCGGCGCCGGGGTCACCGTGGCCGGCATCCGGCAGCCGCTGTCGACGGCCGACCAGTTCGGCGTCATCGAGGTCGGCGAGGACGGCCGGCGGATCCGGGCGTTCCGCGAGAAGCCCACCGACGCGGTCGGCCTGCCCGACGCCCCCGACGAGATCTACGCCTCGATGGGCAACTACGTGTTCACCACGAGGGCGCTCTGCGAGGCGGTCGAGCGCGACGCGGAGGACAAGACCAGCAAGCACGACATGGGCGGCAGCATCATCCCGATGCTGGTCGAGCGCGGCGAGGCCAACGTCTACGACTTCCGCGACAACGAGGTGCCGGGCAGCACCGACCGGGACCGCGGCTACTGGCGCGACGTGGGAACGCTCGACTCCTTCTACGACGCCCACATGGACCTGATCAACGTGCATCCCGTGTTCAACCTCTACAACTTCGAGTGGCCGATCTACACGGCGCAGCCGCCGTACCCGCCGGCGAAGTTCGTCCACCAGTGGGGCGAACGGGTCGGCCGGGCGGTCGCCTCCATGGTCTCGCCCGGCGCGGTGATCTCCGGCTCGCTGGTGGAGAACTCGATCGTCTCGCCCAAGGTGAAGGTGCACTCCTGGGCGCACGTGGACGGCGCGGTGCTGATGGAGGGGGTGGACATCGGCCGGCACGCGGTCGTCCGCCGGGCCATCCTCGACAAGAACGTGATCGTGCCCGAGGGCGCCGAGATCGGCGTCGACCTGGAGAAGGACCGGCAGCGCTACACCGTCTCCGACAACGGCATCGTGGTCATCGGCAAGGGACAGAAGGTGGAACCGTGAGCAGTCATCCCCGGGCCGGTCAGCCCGCCCAGCCCGCCGACCTGGTCGACGTGCCGCGGCTGGTGACCGCCTACTACGCCGAGCACCCGGACCCGCAGGACCCGGCGCAGCAGGTCTCGTTCGGCACCTCCGGGCACCGCGGGTCGAGCCTGCGCAACGCGTTCAACTCCGACCACATCCTCGCCGTCACCCAGGCGCTCTGCGACTACCGCCGCGAGCGGGGCCTGGACGGGCCGCTCTTCCTCGGCCGCGACACCCACGCGCTCTCGGCCCCGGCCGCCGTGGACGCCCTCGAGGTGCTCGCCGCCAACGAGGTCACCGTGCTGCTGGACAGCCGCGACGGCTACACCCCCACCCCGGCGGTGTCGCACGCCATCCTCACCCACAACCGGGGACGCACCAGCGGGCTCGCCGACGGCATCGTGATCACCCCGTCGCACAACCCGCCCGACGACGGCGGCTTCAAGTACAACCCCACCCACGGCGGCCCGGCGGACTCCGACGTCACCGGGTGGATCCAGGACCGCGCCAACGCCATCCTGGCGAACGGGCTCAAGGAGGTCCGCCGGATCCCCCACGCCCGCGCGCGGACCGCCGACACCACCGGGGCGTACGACTTCCTCGCGAACTACGTCGACGACCTGCCGGCGGCGATCGACATCGACGCGATCCGCGCCGCCGGGGTGCGCGTCGGCGCCGACCCGCTCGGCGGGGCGAGCGTCGCCTACTGGGGCGAGATCGCGCAGCGGCACCGGCTGGACCTGACCGTGGTCAACCCGACCGTCGACCCCACCTGGCGGTTCATGACCCTCGACGGCGACGGCAGGATCCGGATGGACTGCTCGTCGCCGAACGCGATGGCCTCGCTGATCGCGGCCCGCGCCGACTACCAGGTCTCCACCGGCAACGACGCCGACGCCGACCGGCACGGCATCGTCACCCCCGACGGCGGCCTGATG
The DNA here is from genome assembly GCF_053602615.1 of Micromonospora sp. NPDC004336. Taxonomy (NCBI): domain Bacteria; kingdom Bacillati; phylum Actinomycetota; class Actinomycetes; order Micromonosporales; family Micromonosporaceae; genus Micromonospora; species Micromonospora sp. NPDC004336. Next base: position 14,996 of record NZ_JBSGDY010000023.1, on the reverse strand, counting down.
AACCCCAACCACTACCTCGCCGTGGCTATCGCCCACCTGTTCCGCACCCGGACGGACTGGGGGCCGGCCGCCGCGGTCGGCAAGACCCTGGTCTCCTCCTCGATGATCGACCGCGTCGCCGCCGACCTGGGCCGCCCGCTGCTGGAGGTGCCGGTCGGCTTCAAGTGGTTCGTACCCGGGCTGCTCGACGGCGCGGTCGGCTTCGGCGGCGAGGAGAGCGCCGGCGCCTCCTTCCTGCGCCGCGACGGGGCCACCTGGACCACCGACAAGGACGGCATCCTGCTCTGCCTCCTCGCCGCCGAGATCATCGCCACCACCGGCCGCACGCCGAGCGAGCACTGGGCGGAGCTGGCCGGGCGCTTCGGCGCGCCCGCGTACGCCCGGATCGACGCGCCCGCGACCCGGGAGCAGAAAACCGTGCTCGGCAAGCTGTCGCCGGAGCAGGTGACCGCCACCGAGCTGGCCGGCGAGCCGATCACCGCGACCCTCACCACCGCCCCGGGCAACGACGCGCCCATCGGCGGGCTCAAGGTCGTCACCGAGTCCGGCTGGTTCGCCGCCCGGCCGTCGGGGACGGAGGACGTCTACAAGATCTACGCCGAGTCGTTCCAGGGGCCCGAGCACCTGGCCCGGATCCAGCAGGAGGCGAAGGACCTGGTCTCGGAGGTGCTCGAACGGGCCTGAACACCCGAGACGTCACTCCTTGTATCGGCGCTCGTTACGCATCGTGTTCGTATCGAGAGTCGGGGGTTCAACGTTGTCCAGCCTTCTTCGCTCCGTGGTCCGGTCGATCCGGGGTCGGTGGATCGCGGCCCGCGACCCGCAGGCGTACGCCCGGATGGTCGGCGTCAACATGAGAGGGCGGGTCACCTTCTACGGTATGAGCCCCGGGATGTTCGGCTCCGAACCGTGGCTCATCACTCTCGGCGACAACGTCCACATCACGGCCGGGGTGCAGTTCGTCACCCACGACGGCGGGACGCTGATCCTGCGCAGGGAGCACCCCGACCTGGAGTGGACGGCCCCGATCACCGTCGGCGACGACGTCTACATCGGGATGCGTTCGCTCATCCTGCCGGGGGTCGGCATCGGCAACCGGTGCGTGGTCGGCGCGGGCTCGGTCGTCACCAACGACCTGCCCGACAACACCGTCGCCGTGGGCGTACCCGCGCGACCGATCCGCACCACGGACGAGTATCTCGACCGGCTCAAGGCGAAGTCCCTGCGGGTCGGCCACCTGCCGGCGCAGGCAAAGGCCGAGGCGATCAGGAAGATCTACGGCATCGTGAGCGGTTGAGGCGTCGGCGCGGTCAACGGGGCGGGGGAAGGTCACGGCGGTTGAGTTGCTCGCGCAGCCCTTCGGGGAGCAGCTCACGCAACTGTTCGGGCAGCAGCGGCAGGTCCAACAGACTGAGCTTGAGCTGGTTGCGCTCCTGGTAGCGGCGCGGGTCGAGGCGGACCACCAGTCCCGCCTCCCGGCGGTAGCTGATGTCGATCGCTCCCTCCGTGGTCGCCGGCCGGATCACCACGCCATCCATCTCCACCGCCACGGGAGCGGAGCCCGGTGTGAGCTCCAGCCGGATCTTCTCCTCCGGCGAGAGCACCAACGAGCGGGAGATGCCTGCCATCGGCGCCGACGGGGTGACCACCACGGCCTGGGTGGCCGGAGACACCAGCGGCCCGCCCGCCGCGTAGCTGTACGCGGTCGATCCTGTCGGGGTGCTGACCACCAGCGCGTCGCACCGGTAGTAGCCGTAGCGTTGTCCGTCGACGGTGAGGGTCGCGCTGACGAAGCCGGAGCCCGGGTGGCGGGCGAGGGCTATGTCGTTGAACGCCACGACGTCTTCGCCGCAGACGTCGCAGACCAGACAGCTGTGCGCCTCGATGGTGAAGTCCCTGCTGGTGAGTCGCTCCAGCGCATCGGGTAGCTCCGGCGGTTCCACCTCCACCAGGAAGCCGAGCCGGCCCAGATGCACACCGAGCACCGGTTTCGGGTCGCCGACCGTCGCGCGGAGCGCGCCAAGCATGGTGCCGTCCCCGCCGATGCTGATCAACGCACTGACCTGCGCGATCAACTCGTCGAGGGCGAGCGCCTCGACGCCGGACGGGACCCGGTGCCGGTCCTCGCGGCGTACGGCGAGGCCCGTGTCGTGCCGGGCCGCCCAGTCGGCGACGATCTCGACGATCCCGGTGACGTCCCGCGTCGGGTGCAGCACCAACCCCAGCGAGACGCGGTCCATACGTACAGCTCATCACACCGGTGGGGCAGGCGGCGGGTGTACCGGGAAGGGCCGTCCGGCCCGACGGCTCTGCGACGTCTCGACCGTGACCTGGGTGAACCTTGTTCGTTGCTCCCACCGGACGGGCCCGGCGCTCCGGGTCGACGCCGTAGGTGTGAACGAGGAGAACGTCGTTGAAGGTCGTCGTGACGGGGGGCGCCGGCTTCATCGGTGCCAATCTGCTCCATTCGCTGGTCGACAACCCCCGGATGGACGATCTGGTCGCGGTCGACGACCTCTCCACCGGATCGCTGGACAACCTCGCGGACCTGCCGGTCCGATTGCTGCGCGGCACGGTCCTGGACGCGGAGGTGCTCGACGAGGCGTTGGCGGGTGCCGACTGCGTGGTGCACCTGGGTGCCTTGGGATCGGTGCCACGATCCATCGACAACCCGCTGGCCAGCCACCACGCCAACGCGACCGGCACCCTGATGGTGTTGGAAGCGGTGCGGCGGCACGACGTTCCGCACGTCATCGTCGCCTCGTCGTCGTCCGTCTACGGCGCGAACCCGGTCCTGCCCCGGCAGGAGTCGCTCCGGCCGATGCCGGTGAGCCCGTACGCGGTGTCGAAGCTGGCGACGGAGGCGTACGCACTGGCCCACGCCTCCTGCTACGACCAGGCCGTCCTGGCGTTCCGCTTCTTCAACGTCTTCGGCCCACGGCAGGCCGCGCACCACGCGTACGCCGCGGTGGTGCCGAGGTTCGTGTCCGCGGCGTTGAGCGGTCAGCCACTGCGGATTCACGGCGACGGCCGGCAGACCCGCGACTTCACCTACGTGGGCAGCGTCACCTCGATCATCGAGGACGCGATCGTCCGGCGGGTCGCCTCGCCCGACGTGGTGAACCTCGCCTTCGGGGCACGCATCTCCCTGCTCGATCTGGTGGGGGAACTCGAGAGCGTGCTGGGTCGCCCACTCGACCGGGCACACGAGCCACCTCGACCGGGAGACGTCCGCGACTCCCAGGCCGACTCGACCCGTCTGGGGGAACTCTTCCCCTCCCCCCGCCGGTACTCCCTGCGGGAGGGACTGCGGGCGACCGTCGCCTGGATGTCCGAGCAGGTCCTGGTCGGTCGCTGAAGTCGGTCATGCGACCCGCACCCCGCAGAACCATCACTCCCGCCGTCTCCTCGGGCGGAAGCACCGCGCGGCCACCCGACCCGCGTGTCGCGGACAAGGGTGGCTCCGAGCGCAGCCGGCGTCTCGCCTCCGGCATCGCCACCGCCGTTCTCAGCCGGGGCATCGGTGTCGTCGTTCCGCTGCTGCTGATCCCCGTCACCCTCTCCTACCTGGGTACGGAGCGATACGGCCTGTGGTCCGCCGTGCTGGCGCTGGCCGGCATGGCCGCGTTCGCCGACCTGGGCCTCGGCAACGGTCTGATGACGAAGCTGACCCTGTGCCACGGTGCCGGCGATCATGAAGGCGCGCGCCGCTACCTGTCCAGCGCGTACTGCCTCATCCTGCCGGTGGCGGTGGCGCTCTGCGCCCTGCTCTGGCTGGCCGCCCCGGCGCTGCCGTGGTCGTCCCTGCTCGGACTGCCCGGCAGCATGACGCCGGGGGAGGTCCGTGGCATGGTCCTGGTCGGCCTGACGGCCGTCGTGCTGAACATCCCGCTGTCGTTGATCACCCGCGTCCAGTACGCCACTCAGCAGGTGGCGGCCAGCAACGTGTGGCAGGCGGCGGGGAGCGTGCTGGCCCTGCCGCTCGTGTTGCTCGCGGTGTGGTCCGGTCAGCCGCCTGTCGTGGTGGTGGGGGCGGCGGTCATCGGTCCGCTCCTTACGAATCTCGCGAACTCCGTCTGGGTGTACGGGTACCGGATGCCGGAGATCCGTCCGCGGCTGCGTCACGTGGACCGCCGTCTCGCCCGCGGACTGCTCGGGCTCAGCGGAATGTTCTTCGTGCTGACCGTCGTGATGTCGGCGGCCAACAACGCCGACTCCCTGATCATCGCGCGGACCCTCGGGCTGGAGCAGGTCACGGAGTACGCCGTGCCCGCCAAGGTCCTGGCACAGGCGGGGATGCTGGTCGGGCTGGTCAACGTGCCGCTGTGGCCGGCCAACGGTGAGGCCCTCGCGCGACGCGATTTCGCCTGGGTCGGTCGGACCGTGCGCCGGATGACGCTGATCTCCACGGCCGTCACGCTGGTGCCGTCGGTCGTCCTGGTGGTCGTCGGCGGGCCGCTCTTCTCCGCCTGGCTCTCCGTTCCCCTGGGCGGGGACCGGTGGCTTCTCGGTGGTCTGGCCCTGTGGTGGGTGCTGCTCGCCGGCATCTCGCCCCGGTTCATGGTGCAGAACGCGATGGGTCTGGTGCGTCCGCAGCTGCTCGGCTGGGCGGCCTATCTGGTCGTCTCCCTGATCGGAAAGTGGTGTGGCGCGATGTGGTGGGGCATCACGGCGCTGCCGTACGTCGCCGTGGCCACCTATCTGGTCACGGTGCTGCCTGCCGCGATCTACGGCTACCGGAAGGCACTGAGGATGTCCGGCCTGCCGACGGCCGACAAGGAGGTGGCGTATGTGGTGCGATGACGACTATCCGCGGGTGCTGGTGGTGGGCGCGCAACCGTTCAACCGCTCGACCAATGACGGGATCACCCTGTCGAACCTCTTCCACGGCTGGCCGGCCGACCGGCTCGCCCAGGTGCACACCGTGGACAGGGCCCGCTGCACGGACGTGTGCACGTCGTTCTACCACTTCGGCCTGCGGAACTATCCCGTCGACCACGGGCTGCGCAGGTTGCTCGGAGCGGCCGGCGGGCCGGTCGGCTCCGCCCTGGCGTCGGGCGGAGCGATGCCCGCATCGCGAGGCGGCAGGTCTCGGCTGATGGCGCAGGTGCGCGCCGTGGCCGACCTGACTCCGTGCCGCTTCCCCGACGACCTGGGACCATGGCTGCGCAGGCACCAGCCCGACCTCGTCTACTCGTTCCTGGGCAGCGTCCGGGTGAACAGGCTGGCGGTGCGGATCGCTCGCGATCTCGGGATTCCCCTCGTGCCACATTTCATGGACGACTGGCCACGCACCAACTACGGTTCCGGCGAGTTGTTCGGGCTGGCCCGTGTGTCGTTGCTCCGCACACTGCGCGCCGCGGTGCGGATCGCACCACGCGGCATGTGCATCAGCCAGCCCATGGCCGAGGAGTACCAGCGCCGGTACGGCATCCCCTTCGGCGCCTTCGCCAACTGCGTCGATGACGCCGCCTTCGCCGCCCACCCGGCGGACGACGCCGCGCGGGTGCCGTCTGAGGCCATCGAGCTGGTCTACGTCGGCGGGCTGCATCTGGGTCGGTGGCAGACCCTCGCGCGCCTCGCCGAGGTGTTGGACCGGTTGGCCGGCGACCCGCCCGTGCCGCGGCTGACAATCTACGCCCCGGAACGCGACCTGTCGCAGTTCCGGGAGGCCTTCGCGGGTCGGCGGTCGGTGTCCCTCGACCGTTGGTTGCACAGCGACGAGGTGCCCAAGGTGCTGCACGCCGCGGACGTGCTCGTGCACGCCGAATCCTTCGCGCCCGCGCACCGCCGGTACACGCGGCTGTCGCTGTCCACGAAAATCCCGCAGTACCTGGCCGCAGGACGGCCGATCCTCGGCTTCGGCCCCGCGGAACTCGCCTCCATGCGGCACATCGTCGAGGCGCGGGCCGGCGTCGTCGTGGGAATGGACGAACCGGAGCCGTTGCTGCGAGCCCTGCGACAACTCGGGGATGCCGATCTTCGATCCGGCTGGGGGCGCAACGGCCTGGACCACGCCCGGCGCCACCACCGCCGGGAAGCGCTCGGTCGACGGTTCGCCGAGTTCCTGGGCGAGGCCGGCAGGTCGGGCGCGGGCAGCGGCAGGCGCCGGAGCTGTGGGGAGCACACGGGTGGATGAGTGCACGGTTCGCCGGCGGGAGTGGGTGGCGTACGTCGGCCCGTTCCAGTTCCCCTGGGGACAGCCGGGCTCTCGGCGCGTCTTCGGCATCGCCGGCTCGTTCGCGAGCGCCGGCTACCACGTGGTGATCGCGAGCGGGGAGGAGGGCCCTCGGGCGATCACCGCGCTGGAAGGCGTGGACGGACCCGGCTCCGTCTCGTACCTGGGACTCGGGGAGACGACCTCGGGAGGTGGATCCCTCCTGGCCCGGGCCGTGCACTTCGCCGTGCGCCTCGGCCGCCGTACCGTCGACTGGCTCGACGCCCAGCCGACGCGCCCCTCGCACGTGGTGGTCTACGGTGGCGCCGCGCAATACATGCTCCACCTGCGACGCTGGTGCCGCCGCCACGGGGTGCCGCTGCTGGCCGACGTGGTCGAGTGGTACGACCCGAGGCACCTGCGAGGCGGTTTCCTCGGCCCACTGCACCTGAGTTCGGAGACGGCGATGCGGTACTACTACCCGCGCTGCGCCGGGATCGTGGCGATCAGCTCGTTCCTCGAGAACTACTACCGTGAGTCGGGTACGAATGTGGTCCGGGTGCCGCCCACGCTCGACGTGCGCACCCTGCGGGTCAGCCCGACGGCCCGCCGGCGCCCGGCCGATCTGTCCCTGGTCTACTCCGGCACGCCCGGTCGGAAGGACCTGCTCGGCACGATGATCCGAGCGGTCGATCGGCTCGAGCGACGGGGGGCCGCGATCGAACTGCGGATCTACGGGCCGACAGTGGCGCAGGTCCGGGACCTGGCCGGCCTCGACCGGCTCCCACAGGGTGTCGACGTGCGGGGCCGGCTGGCCCAGCAGGATGTGCCGCAGGCCCTGCGCGAGGCCGACTTCAGCGTGATTCTGCGTCGGCCGGAGCGGTTCGCGCAGGCTGGCTTTCCCACCAAGTTCTGCGAGAGCCTCGCCAACGGCACGCCGGTGATCGCGAACCTGACCAGTGATCTCGGGGACTACCTACGTCACGGCGTCGAGGGGCTCGTCTGCGACGGCTGGTCGGAGGCGGAACTGGCGAAGGGACTGCACGCCGCGCTGGAGTTGACCGCGACGCAGCGGGAAGCCATGCGCGGGGCCGCCCGAAAGCAGGCGCTCGAGTCGTTCGACTACCGCGCCTACGCTCCCCGGCTCGCCGCGCTCCTCGAGGCCGCCCGGCCCTGAGGGCGGCGGGCGTCGCTCCCGGGCCCGCGTGTCGCGAAGCCGGACCGGCTCCGCGACGGGCACGTCACGGGAGACGACGAGTCGGAGGACGAATCATGTCCGCCGAAACCCGCCCACCGGGCCGGATCCGTTCCCTGGCCCGCAGGCGGTGCCGCCCGCTGTCGGCCACCCTTCCCTTCGTGGCGACGGCCAGGGCGGAGACCAGGGCCAGCACCAGCCAGGCGCCCTGCGAGTATTCCCAGTGCCCGCTCATCCAGATCGGCAACAGGGCCGTCGCGAAGACGCCGGCCGCGACCCGGCCGGCGTGGCCAGCATGCCGGGCGGCGCCGGCGAGGGCGGCCACCACCGCTGATCCGTAGAGGAGCACACCGAGCAGACCGAGATCGGTGCCTACGGCGAGGAACAGGTTGTGTGGTCCGATCTGAAGGGGGTTGACCATTCGGAAGATTCCGGGACCGAGCCCGGTGAAGGGTTGCTCCATCCACGCCGACACCGCGATCGGCCACACCTCGAGCCTGCCGGAAAGGTCACCGGTCTCGCGGCCGAAGAGCCTGTCGAACCATTGTGCGGTCGCGTCGAAGTAGCCCGTGGCCGTGAACGGGACCAGGACGATCAGCGCGGGTACACACGCGCGTGCCGCCGCCCAGGCCCACGTCGAACCGATGGTCGTCGCGAAGAGGTACGACGCGCCCAGGACGAGCCCGAGCGTGGCCCCCTTGGAGCCGGTCAGCACCACGCCGTAGCCGAATGCCAGCAGGGCGCCGAGGAGCGTCGCCTGCACGACGCGCGCTCGCGGGCCGAACCGGAGCAGGACGACCGCGAGCACGGCCCCCGTCACGAACGTGTACGAGGTGTAGTTCATGTTGATGCCGTCCAGGCCGTACCGGACGTTGTAGTCGAGGAGCGTGTCTCGGTGGTCGGCGTTGTCACGAGCGCCGACGACCAGCATGAACGAGGTGGCGACACAGCCCGCGAGATGCGCGAAACCCACGAGGAGGAGATGGTTCCTGCCCCGTACGACGTGCCGGACCGCGATGAAGATCAGGCACGCGGACGCGTACATGTAGGCCAGCCACCGGGTGGTCGAGGGATCGCCGGCGTCGACGAGCAGGGTGCTGCCGAGAGCCCACAGGGCGGTCAGACCCGCCAGGACGTCGGCGAGACGGAACCGGGGGAGACGGAAGTCGACCAGGAGGGCGATCACCGCGGCCGCGCCCCCGTAGGTGGCGGCCGTTGTCGGCGACCAGGCAGCCACGAAGGCCACCGTACAGATCAACGCCAGTCCCGGGAGATCCCTGGCGGGAAGCGCGCGGTTCGGCGACGGTGCCGTCCCGGCGGTGTCCCCGAACCTCGCCGAGGCGGGGCGCTGGGAGATTCGGTGCTGGCCCTCCCGGACAGGAACAGCCGGACTGAACGTCGGAGGGCTCGTCATGAAACCGCTTCCCCTTCGAATGCGGGCTCGGTCTGCGTGTCAGGACGCGAGTTCTGGTGTCCGGGATGCCGGACCGGCGCGCCGTGCCTGCTGGTGACGGCGTCTCGTAGGGCGCTGTAGAAGGCGTCCCGGCGTCGGGCGAGGCTCTCCTGGGAGAAGTCGCGGGATCGGGCGAGGTTGCGGGCCGAGGCCTCGGCCCGCCTTGCCGGCTCGCCGAGCAGGCGGCCTATCGCACGCGCCAGGGCGGCGGGGTCGTCCGGCGGAACGATGTCCTCCTCGGCGAGCAGCTCGGGGATACCCCCCACCGAGGTGCCGACGGCGGGCAGCCCCCGAGCCATCGCCTCGACCAGCGCCTTGGGGAGGCCCTCGGTGCGCGACGGCATGGCGAAGACGTCGGCCTGGTCGAGGTACTGCCGGACCTTCGCCCCCGCGGAGACGGAGCCGACGAATTCGATCCGGTGACGTACACCGAGCCGATCGGCCAACTGCTCCAGCCGGGCCTGCTGGCGCCCGGTTCCGACATGGACACACCGGACCGGCAGCCCGGTGGTGACGAGCCGGGCGAGGGCCTCTGTCAGGGTGTCGATGCCCTTGTACAGCATCTCCAGCGATCCGACCGAAACGACGACGTACTCGCTGCGTCGCGCGGGTGGCGGCGGAGCCGCCACGAAGGCCTCCGGGGGCATCTCGACACTCGAGTACGCGGCGGTCACGGCGTCCGGCCCGGCGGGGTACCGCCGTTGCAGGTACCGCTCGGTGACGTAGGCGACCCCGATGGCGGTACGGCACTGGTGCCGCAACGACGTCGTGTGGCGCCACCTCAACCAGGGACGGAGCGGGTGGTCGACCACGCCCGGGGCGTAGACCGTGTCGGGGTCCGCCATCACCTCGACGGCGTAGGGCAGGCCGGCGCGTCTGCGCGCCGCGGCCAGCAGCGAGCCCAGCACGGTGGGCGCTCGCAGCACGAGGACCGCGTGTGGGTCCTCCGCGCCCCGTAGCGCGCGAACGACCGATGCCCGGCGGCGGGCGTACTGCCAGGGGCCGAGGTAGTGCGGTATCTGCCGCACGACCACGCGGGGCCCGTCGACGCGGTGCGAGTCCGGAGCCACGGAGGCGGCGTCCGCCACCCGCGCGATCACCACCACTTCGGTGAAGGCGGACAGGTAGCGGGTGAAGAAGCCGTAGGCGGGGCCCTCACGCGTCCAGACCGCGCCGTCCGGCGTACGGATGAACCGCGCTTCGACCGCGACCAGAACCCTCATCTCGGGTCGTCCAGGGCGATCGTGTCACCTGTGGCGGACACGAGGTCCCTGCGCGTGGACCGTGGCTCCGGACTGTTGTCGAGCATGGTGCTCCTAGGACTGGCGGGGCATCGGGGCGGGGCGGAGTGCGTCGATGAGGCGCCCTGGCACGTGCCGTCGACCTGGTGGGAAGGACGCTGCCTGAGTATTACCAGCTTCCACCGCGCCGATTGCGAGTTTCACGTATTTCGTGCTTTCGACCTGTCGGTGCGGGCCGGAGGGAAGCCCGCACCGCAGCCGTCCGCGCCCCACTCCGCTTTCCTGAGCGTTTTGGGCGTTTCTGTGGCTGCCCGAGTTCGTTGCCCGTGGTGTGACCCGGGGCTCTGACCTGCCTCTCCGGGCATCGAGACCTGCTGACGATCCAGACGGGGAGCAACCAGTGACGTATTCGACGACCGGACGCCGGGTCCTCATCACCGGCGGCACGGGTTCCTTCGGCAAGACGATGGTGCGACGGCTCCTCGACCGCGGCGTCGGCGAGGTGCGGGTGCTCAGCCGTGACGAGGCCAAACAGGACGACATGCGTCGCATGCTCGGCGACGACCGGGTCCGCTACCACGTCGGGGACGTGCGCGACTACGACTCGGTGCTGCGGGCCAGCCGGGGCATCGACTACATCTTCCACGCGGCGGCCCTCAAGCAGGTCCCGTCGTGCGAGTTCTTCCCGCTGGAGGCGGTGCGGACCAACGTCCTGGGCAGCGCCAACGTCGTCGAGGCGGCGGAGCGCAACGGTGTCGGCTCCGTCGTCGTGCTGAGCACCGACAAGGCCGTCTACCCGGTGAACGCGATGGGCATGAGCAAGGCGCTGATGGAGAAGGTGGCCCAGGCGCACGCCCGGAACAACCCGAACAGCGCCACCACGGTCTCCTGCGTCCGGTACGGCAACGTCATGTACTCGCGCGGCTCGGTGATCCCGCTGTTCATCGAGCAGATCAAGGCGGGCCGGGCGCCCACGGTGACCGACCCGGGGATGACCCGGTTCCTGATGTCGCTGGCCGACTCGGTGGAACTCGTCGAGCACGCCTTCCAGCACGCCCGGCCCGGCGACATCTTCGTCCGCAAGGCCGCCGCCTGCACGATCGGCGACCTGGCCGAGGCGGTCTGCGAACTCTTCGACGTGCCGGCCAAGCTCGACGTGATCGGCGTACGGCACGGCGAGAAGCGGGACGAGACGCTCGCCAGCCGCGAGGAGCTCGCCCAGGCCGACGACTTCGGCGACTTCCTCCGGGTGCCGCTGGACGCGCGCGACCTGAACTACGCGCTCTACGTGGACGAGGGGGAGCTGGGCCAGGGGCCGGCCGAGGACTTCAACTCGGCCAACGCGCCGCGGATGCGCGTACCGGAGATCGTCGAGCTGCTGAAGACGCTGCCGGAGGTCCGCGCGGAGCTGGCCCTGCGGGATCCGGTGCTGGCGTGCTGAGGCTCGCGGTCACCGGGGCCGGCGGCTTCCTCGGCTGGCACGTGCGGGTGCTGCTGCGCGTCCTCGGCTGGCCGGAGCCGGTCGTCGTCACCCGCGCCGACCTGGCCGACCCCGAGCGGGTCGCCGCGAAGGTCGACGGGGTCGACCGGGTGCTGCACCTGGCCGGCGTCAACCGGGGCGAGCCGGCGGACGTCTCCGCCGGCAACGTGCAGCTCGCGGCCCAGCTCGCGCAGGGTCTCAAGCACTGCGCCGCGCCGCCCGGCTCGGTGGTCTTCGCCAACTCGGTGCAGGCCGGCAACGGCACGCCCTACGGTGACGCGAAGGCCGCCGCCGCCCGCGTTCTCGCCGACACGGGCCTGCCCGTCGACGACGTCCTGCTGCCGAACCTGTACGGCGAGCACGGGCGACCGTTCTACAACTCCGCGGTCGCGACGTTCTGCCGGCTGCTCGCCGAGGGCGGTCAGCCGGAGGTGCACGGCGACCGCGAGCTGAGCCTGGTGCACGTCACCGACGCGGCGGCCCGACTCGTGGGTGTTCCGGCCGCGCAGTCGTGGGATCCGGCGATGCCGGCGCTGCGGATCGGCGTACGGGCCCTCGCCGACCGGCTCGCCGACGTCGCCGCCACCTACCGGACGGGGGAGATCCCGGCCCTGCTGGACCGGCACGACGTGCGGCTGTTCAACACGTACCGGTCGCACTGCTTCCCCGCGCACTACCCGTTGCCGCTGCCGCGCCGGGCCGACGCCAGGGGCGAGCTGGTCGAGACGGTCAAGGCGCACGGGGGCGGCGGGCAGACGTTCTGCTCCACGACCCGTCCCGGCGTCACCCGGGGCGAGCACTTCCACCTGGCCAAGATGGAGCGGTTCGTCGTGCTGCACGGCTCGGCCGTGATCAGCCTGCGCAGGGTCGGCGACACCGAGGTGGTGCGGTTTCCCGTCTCCGGCGACGAGCCGGTGCTGGTGGACATGCCCACCATGTGGGTGCACAACCTGGTCAACACCGGCCCGGACGAGCTGGTCACCATGTTCTGGACGAACGAGGTGTTCGACCCGGGCCGGCCGGACACCTGGCCCGAGCCGGTGGAACCGCCGGGGGCGGAGCGGGCGGTGGGCGGCCCGTGAGGATCGGCCTGGTCAGCCAGTGGTATCCGCCGGAAGGGGTGTTCATCCCCGGCAACCTGGCGCGCCAGCTGGCGGAGCGGGGCCACGAGGTGCGGGTGCTCACCACCTTTCCGAGCTATCCGCACGGTCGCGTCTTCCCGGGCTGGCGGCAACGCTGGCGGCACGTCGAGGCCGACGGCCCCGTCGCCGTCCGGCGCGTGCCCGCCTATCCCAGCCACGACACGTCCGCCGCCCGGCGCGCGCTGAGCCACCTCTCCTTCGGGGCCAGCAGCGCGCTGGGCGGCGTCCGTTGGCTGGCCGGCGTCGACGTCACCTACGTCTACCATCCGCCGCCCACCTCGTTCGCCGCGGCGGCGATCGCCCGCCTGGCCCGGCGTACGCCGATCGTGCTCCACGTGCAGGACCTGTGGCCGGAGTCCGTGTTGGGGTCCGGCATGGCGCCGACCGGCCTGGCCGGCCGCGCGCTGCGGCGGGGGATCGCGGCGTCGATGCGTGCGACGTACCGCCTGGCCGGTGCCGTCGTGGCGATCTCGCCGGCGATGGCCGACCTGGTGGTGGCCCGGGGCGCGGACCCGGCCCGGGTCCGGGTGGTGTGGAACTGGACCGACGACGCGCTGTTCCGGCCGGTGCCGGCCACCGACGCGGCCCGCGCGGTGCTGGGCCACCGCGGACGCTGCACGGTGATGTTCGCCGGCAACATCGGCCTGTTGCAGGGCATCGAGACCGCGATCAGGGCCGCGGCCGCCGTCCGCGAGCGGGTCGACCTGGTGCTGGTCGGCTCCGGCGCGGACGAGGACGCCGCCCGGCGGCTCGCCGCCGACCTGGGCGCCGACAACGTCCGCTTCGTCGGCCGTCGCCCGCCGGAGCGGATGGCCGAGTTGTACGCCGCCGCGGACTGGCAGCTCGTCTGCCTGCGCGACCTGCCGGCGCTGCGCGGCAGCATCCCGTCGAAGCTGCAGGCCGCCCTCGCCTGCGGCGCCCCGGTGATCGCCTCGGTGGGCGGCGACGCGGCGGCGCTGGTCCGCTCGGCCGGCGTCGGGCTCGTCGCCCCGCCGGGGGACTGGCGGGCGCTCGCCGCGCGGTTCTCCGTCGCGGCGGCCGAGTCGCCGGCGACGCGGGCGGAGCTGGGGCTGCGGGCCCGGCGCGTCTACCAGGAGCGCATGTCGCTGCGGGTGGGCGTGGACCAGTTCGAGGACATCATGAGCAAGCTGGCAGCGCAGAGAGGACGGGCATGACCCGGATCATGACGGTGGTCGGCACCCGACCCGAGATCATCCGGTTGTCCCGGGTGATCGCCCGGCTCGACGACACGGTGGACCACCTGCTGGTGCACACCGGCCAGAACTGGGACAGCACGCTATCCGACGTCTTCTTCAAGGAGCTGCGGCTGCGCGAGCCGGACCGGTTCCTGCGGGTGGACACCTCGTCGCTCGGTCGCGTGCTGGGCGGCGTGCTGGTCGGCATGGAGGAGGCCATCGCCGAGACGCGCCCGGACGCGCTGCTCGTGCTCGGCGACACCAACAGCTGCATCGCCGCGCTGATGGCCCGGCGTATGCGGGTGCCGGTCTACCACATGGAGGCCGGCAACCGGTGCTTCGACCTGAACGTCCCGGAGGAGACGAACCGCCGGCTCGTCGACCACGTCGCCGACTTCAACCTCGTCTACACCGAGCACGCCCGGCGCAATTTGCTGGCCGAGGGCCTGCATCCGCGCCGGATCCTGCACACCGGCTCCCCGATGCGGGAGGTCCTGGAGCACTACCGGTCGGACGTCGCCGCGTCGGCGATCCTGCGGCAGCTCGACCTCGCGCCCGGCCGGTACTTCGTGGTCAGCGCGCACCGCGAGGAGAACGTGGACCAGCCGGCCCGCCTGGAGCGCCTGCTCGACTGCCTCCGGGCCGTCCGGGACCGGTGGGGGCATCCGGTGCTGGTCTCGACGCACCCCCGCACCCGCAAGCGGTTGGAGGCGTTGGCGCCGGACGCCGCCGCCCTCGACGGGATCGCGTTCCACGAGCCGTTCGGCCTCTTCGACTACGTACACCTGCAGACCAGGGCCTACTGCACGCTCTCCGACAGCGGCACGATCAGCGAGGAGGCCGCGATCCTCGGCTTCCCCGCCGTGACGCTGCGCGAGTCGATCGAGCGCCCGGAGGCGTTGGACGCCGGCGGGATCATCATGACCGGCCTCGACCCGCAGGGCGTGGTCGAGGCGGTGGAGGTCACCGTCGGCCAGGTCGCCGCGCAGGGGGTGCCCTGCCCGGTCGACTACCGGGTGCCGGACACCTCCCGCCGGGTGGTCGACTTCATCCTCTCCACGGTGCGGCGGCACCACGACTGGGCCGGCATCCGCCGCTGAACCGGACGACGGGGGCCGGCGACCGGGGTTCC
>NZ_JBSGDY010000022.1:0-52624 GCF_053602615.1 Micromonospora sp. NPDC004336 | reverse complement strand
GGCGGCGAGGAACGCCGACCGGGCCGCCCCGGCCAGCTCCAGCGCGTCCGCGAGCAGCTCGACGGTGGTGCGCTGGGGCCGGGACGACCGGCCCCGCTCCAGGTCGCGGACGGTCCGGACGCCGACGCCGGCCCGCGACGCCAGCTCGGCCTGGGTGAGGCCGGCGGCGAGCCGGTGCCCGCGTAACAGCTCCGGCAAGCCGGTACGACCGCCCGGATGCCGCGAACGATCATGATCCGGAGTCATGGCCAGGAAGAGTACGGACGGGGTGCGACCGCCGGCAGGCGAGCGTCGCCCTGCCGACGGCGGGGTGCGGATATCCGACAGCGGAACCGGGTCCGGCAGCGGAATCGGTCGCCCGACGCCGCCGGACCCGACGCCGTCACATGCCCAGGTCGCGCGCGATGATCATGCGCTGCACCTCGGAGGTGCCCTCGCCGATCTCCAGGATCTTGGAGTCGCGCCAGAAGCGGGCCACCGGGTACTCGTTCATGAAGCCGTAGCCGCCGTGGATCTGGGTCGCCTCGCGGGCGTTGTCCACCGCGATGGTGCTGGCGTGCAGCTTGGCGATGGCGGCCTGCCGCTTGAACGGCTCGCCGGCGAGCATCCGCGCGGCGGCGTCGTAGTAGGCCAGCCGGGCGGTGTGCGCCTTCATCTCCATGTCGGCGATCTTGAACTGGATGGCCTGGTAGTTGCCGATCGGCTGGCCGAACGCCTGGCGGTCCTTCGCGTACTTGATCGACTCGTCGACGCAGCCCTGGGCCAGGCCGACGGCCAGCGCGGCGATGGCGATCCGCCCCTCGTCGAGGATGCGCAGGAACTGGGCGAAGCCCCGGCCGCGCTCGCCGAGCAGGTTGGCCGCCGGCACCCGGCAGTCGTCGAAGGTCAGCTCGTGGGTGTCCGAGGCGTTCCAGCCGACCTTGGAGTAGCCCGGCGCGACGGTGAAGCCCGGCGTGCCGGAGGGCACGATGATGGTGGACAGCTCCTTGGCGCCGTCCGGGCGGGTGCCGGTGACCGCGGTGACGGTGACCAGCGCGGTGATGTCGGTGCCGGAGTTGGTGATGAACGCCTTCGAGCCGTTGATCACCCACTCGCCGGTGGACTCGTCGAGCACGGCCCGGGTCTGGGTGCCGCCGGCGTCCGAGCCCGTGCCCGGCTCGGTCAGCCCGAAGCCGGCCAGCGCCTCGCCGCTGAGCAGCTTGGGCAGCCACTGCGCCTTCTGCTCCTCGGTGCCGAAGCGGTAGATCGGCATCGCGCCCAGCGAGACCGCCGCCTCCAGGGTGATCGCCACGCTGGAGTCGACCCGGGCCAGCTCCTCCAGCGCGAGGCAGAGCGCGAAGTAGTCGCCGCCCATGCCTCCGTGCTCCTCGGCGAAGGGCAGGCCGAACAGGCCCATCTTGCCCATCTGCCGGATCACCTCGTACGGGAAGGTGTGCTTCTCGTAGTGCTCCGCGATGACCGGGGCGACCACCTCGCGCGCGAACTCGCGCACGCTCTCCCGGAGCGCCTCTTGCTCCTCGGTGAGCCGGAAGTCCATGGAATCCTCCTGTGTGGATGGGCCGCCGGGCGCTCGTGACGCCGGGAACGGACGGGTCGCTGGTGCGCGGTGCGGGCCCGGGCCGGCCGGATGGGCCGGCGGCGGGATCAGACCGGGGTGACGCCGTGCCGGCGCCGGGAGAAGTGCCGCTCCTTGGTGCGGGCGGCGGCGAACCGCCGGACCAGCTCGGCGCGCAGCTCGTGCGGCTCGACGATCGCGTCGACCACCAGCTCGCTGGCGAGCCGGACGACGTCGATGTCGCGCTCGTACTCCTCGCGCTTCGCGGCGACGAACGCGGCCCGCTCGGCCTCGTCCCCGATCGCCGCGATCTTGTTGGCGTAGACCGCGTTGACCGCCGCCTCGGCGCCCATCACCGCGATCTTGGCGGTGGGCAGCGCGATCGTGGCGTCCGGCTCGAAGCCCGGCCCGGCCATCGCGTAGAGGCCGGCGCCGTACGCCTTGCGGACCACCACGCAGATCTTCGGCACGGTCGCCTCCGAGATCGCGGTGATCATCTTGGCGCCGTGCCGGATGATGCCCTGCTTCTCCACCGCGCTGCCGACCATGAAGCCGGGCACGTCGCTCAGGAACAGCAGCGGCACGTTGAACGCGTCGCAGAGCTGCACGAAGCGGGTCGCCTTGTCGGCCGAGTCGACGAAGAGCACGCCGCCCTTGAACATCGAGTTGTTGCCGACCACGCCGACGACCTCGCCGTTGAGTCGGCCGAAGCCGATGGTCAGCTCCTTGGCCCAGAGCGCCTGGATCTCGAAGAAGCTGCCCTCGTCGAGCAGGCCCTTGACGTACCGCCGCATGTCGAACGCCTGCCGCTCGCTGGCCGGCACCAGCGCGGCCAGGTCGGCCTTCTCGGGCGCCGCGACGGCGGGCGCGGCCGGCGGGGCCTGCGTCCAGTTGGTCGGGAGGTAGGACAGGTAGCGCTTGACCACGTCGAGGGCGTCGGCCTCGGTCTTGCAGAGGAAGTGCCCGACGCCCGACTCGGCGCAGTGCACCTTGGCCCCGCCCATCGCCTCCAGCGTGGTCTTCTCGCCGGTGACCATCTCGACCATCCGGTCGGAGCCGAGGTACATGCTGGCGTTGCCGTCGACCATGGCGACCACGTCGCAGAACGCCGGGATGTAGGCCCCGCCGGCCGCGCTCGGCCCGAACAGCGCGCAGACCTGCGGGATGGAGCCGGAGGCGCGGACCTGGTTCCAGAAGATCTTGCCGGCGCCGCGGCGGCCCGGGAAGAGGTCGACCTGGTCGGTGATCCGGGCGCCGGCCGAGTCGACCAGGTAGACCATCGGCACGCTGGTCGAGTAGGCCCGCTCGATGATCCGGATGATCTTCTCGACGGTGCGGGCGCCCCAGCTGCCGGCCTTGACCGTGGAGTCGTTCGCCATCAGGCAGACCGGGCGGCCGTCGATGGTGGCGGTGCCGGTCACCACGCCGTCGGCGGGGAGGCCCTCGGCCATCGCGTTGGCGTAGAGGCCGTCCTCGACGAAGGAGCCCTCGTCCACCAGGAGCGCGACCCGCTCCCGGGCGAAGAGCTTGCCCTTGGCGGCGTTCGCCGCGTGGTACTTGTCCGCACCGCCGGCCCGGGCCCGCTTGCGCAGCTGCTCCAGAGCCTCACCGTCGAGCGTCACGCCGACTCCCTCGCCGAACCGGGGCCGGCCGCCTCCTGGACGGGCCGACCGACCTGAACGATCGTTAGGCTAGCGCATCCGCCCGGCGCTCGGCGAGCCGCGGGCACACCGGAGGCGGCACCAGGCGGGCCCCGTCGGCAAACCATTGAAAATCATGAATCTATGGGGCTACGCTCCGGACACCCCTCTCCCGGATTGGAGTCAGCGATGACCTCCCGACTCAACCGGTTCGCGGCCGCGTTCGCCGCGACGGCGCTCGCCACCCTCGGCGTCACGGTCGCCAACCCGACGCCCGCCTCGGCTGCCATGACCATCTGCTACAACACCAGCCAGGCGGGCAGCTTCGCCGGTACGGCCAACCAGGCCGCCTCGATCTGGAACAACGCCACGTCGAACCTGACGCTCACGGCGAACTGCGGCTCCAACCTGCGGATCTACCAGATCACCGGCGGCGGCTCGTACGCCGTCCGGACCAGCCTCGGCAACGGGCGGGTCTACATCGACACCCAGCAGGCCCAGCAGTACAGCCCGCTGCGGATCATGACACACGAGATCGGGCACATCCTCGGCCTGCCCGACAACTACAACGGCAACTGCGCGATCCTGATGTCCGGCGGCAGCGCCGGCACCAGCTGCACCAACCCGTACCCGAGCAGCACCGAGGCCAACCGGGTGACCAGCCTCTTCGCCGGCACCCTCAGCACGAACCGCGCCGAGCCCCAGATCTTCAACGACAGCTGGCCGGCCGCGCTCACCACGGTGGGCTGACCGACCGGGCACGTCGGAGGGGCCGGCACCGCGCCGGCCCCTCCCCGCCTGCCCTCAGCTCGGCAGCGGCGTCAGCCGGGTGCGCGGGCCCGCGCGGAGCACCCCGGACGGGAGCTGCCTGCCGACCAGCTCCTCC
This sequence comes from Micromonospora sp. NPDC004336, assembly GCF_053602615.1. Taxonomy (NCBI): domain Bacteria; kingdom Bacillati; phylum Actinomycetota; class Actinomycetes; order Micromonosporales; family Micromonosporaceae; genus Micromonospora; species Micromonospora sp. NPDC004336. Next base: position 48,543 of record NZ_JBSGDY010000022.1, on the reverse strand, counting down.
GCCAGCTCGGCCACCTCGACCAGGGCGTCCAGGTCGATGCCGGTGTCGACGCCCATGTCGTGCAGCATGTGCACCGCCTCCTCCGTGGCCAGGTTCCCGCTGGCCCCCGGCGCGTACGGGCAGCCGCCGAGGCCGCCGACGCTGGCGTCGAACTCGGTGACGCCCAGCTCCAGCGCGGTCAGCATGTTGGCCAGCGCCGTGCCCCGGGTGTTGTGGAAGTGCAGCAGCACCGGGACGTGGGCGTTGCGGTCGCGTACGGCGGTCAGCAGGTCGCGGACGCGGCGGGGCGTACCCATGCCCGTGGTGTCGCCGAACGCCACCCGGTCGGCGCCGTCGCGGACCACCCGGTCCACGATGGCGGCCACCCGGGCCGGGTCGGTGTCCCCCTCGTACGGGCAGCCGAAGCTGGTCGCGATGATCACCTCGGCCTGCGCGCCGGCGCCGTGCAGCAGGTCGATCAGCTCGGCGATGTCGTCGAGCGACTCCGCCGTGGAGCGGTTGACGTTGCGCCGGTTGTGCGTGTCGCTGGCCGAGACCACCACCTCGATCTCGGTGAACCCGGCGGCGAGGGCGCGCTGGGCGCCCCGGGTGTTCGGCACCAGCGCCGAGTAGCGCACGCCGTCGGCCCTGGCGGCCCGCCGCCACACCTCGTCGGCGTCGGCCATCTGCGGGATCGCCTTCGGGTGCACGAACGAGACAGCCTCGATCCGCCGCACGCCGGTGCCGGAAAGTGCGTCGAGCAGCCGCACCTTGGCGTCGGTCGGGATCGGCTCCTCGTTCTGGAGCCCGTCGCGCGGCCCGACCTCCCGGATCGACACGGAGCCTGGCAGTTCCGCCATAAGGGGTCACCTCACTGTGACGCAGTGCTTGTGCTGGGTCCCCCCAGCCTCCCACCCACCCCGCCCGTTCCGCACCCAGCACCATCGATCATGAGGTTGACCGCGAGGACAGCGGCGAACCGCACGGCCAACCTCATGATCGACGCGGCGCGGCCGGGAGTGGGCGCGGGGTCAGCGCATGCGGGAGACGATGCCGGTGTCGTAGTCGCCGGAGAGGAACTCGTCGTTCTCCAGCAGCTCGGCGAAGAACGGGAGGTTGCACTTCGGGCCGGTCAGCTCGAAGCCGGCCACCGCGGCCCGTGCCCGCTCGATCGCCTCGGCCCGGGTGGCCCCGCTGACGATCAGCTTCGCCATCAGGCTGTCGTAGAACGGGGTGACCGTGTTGCCCGCGACGTAGCCGGAGTCGACGCGTACGCCCTCGCCGGTCGGCTCGGTCCAGGCGGTGATCGCGCCCGGGCCGGGCAGGAAGCGCTTCGGGTCCTCGGCGTTGATCCGCAGCTCGATGGCGTGCCCGCGCGGCGCGAGCGCGTCCGGGTCGAAGGTCGGCGCGAGGCCGGCGGCCACCCGCAACTGCTCCTCGACCAGGTCGACGCCGTAGACCAGCTCGGTGACCGGGTGCTCCACCTGGAGCCGCGTGTTCATCTCCAGGAAGAAGAATTCTTCGGAGGCGGAGCCCGCACCCTTGGCGTCCCGCTGACGTGGGACCAGCAGACACTCGACCGTGCCCGCGTTGCGGTAGCCGACCGCCTCGCCGGCGCGCACGGCGGCGGCCAGGAAGCGCTCGCGCAGCTCCGGCGAGACCGCCGGGGACGGCGACTCCTCGACCAGCTTCTGGTTGCGCCGCTGCACCGAGCACTCGCGCTCGCCGAGGGCGACCACCCGGCCGTCGGCCAGGCCGAGGATCTGCACCTCGACGTGGCGCACCCGGGGGAAGTAGCGCTCGATCAGCACCGACCCGTCGCCGAACATCCGCTCGGCGAAGGCGCGCACCTTGTCGTACTCGGTGCGCAGCGCGGCCTCGTCGTTCGCGACGCCCATGCCCATGCCGCCACCGCCGGCGGCGGCCTTCACCATCACCGGGTAGCCGATCTCCGCCGCCGCGGCGACCGCCGCGTCGAGGTCGGCCGCCGGGTCGGTGGTGCCCGGCGCGACCGGCACCCCGGCCGCCGCCATCAGGTTCCGGGCGTTGATCTTGTCGCCCATCGCGGTGATCGCGTCCGCGCCGGGCCCGACCCAGACCAGGCCGCTCGACTCGACGGTACGGGCGAAGTCGGCGTTCTCCGACAGGAAGCCGTACCCGGGGTGGATCGCCTGCGCGCCGGTGGACTTGGCGGCGGCGAGGATGGCCTCGACGTTGCGATAGCTCTGGGCCGGGTTCGCCGGTCCCACGCACACCGCCTCGTCGGCCTCGGCCACGAACGGCAGGCCGGCGTCGGCCTCCGAGTGCACCGCGATCGCGCGGACGCCGAGCCGCCTCGCGGTGCGGATGATCCGGCGGGCGATCTCGCCCCGGTTGGCGACCAGCAGCGACTCGATCATGTTTCCTCCCAGCGTCCGGGGGTTGGGACGGGTGCCAGGTAACCACGACCGCTCGGTTACTGACGAGTCGCCACCCGCCCGCCGGTCAGGGGTTGGGGTGTGCCAGGAGGGCGGCCAGCGTGGCGGCGCGCAGCAGCTCGGCCCGGCGGCGCCGGTCCACCTCGCCGCCGAGGAACGGCGTCGAGTTCATCAGGCCGAACGCGGCGTGGGCCAGCACCCGCGCCTCGCCGTCGGGCATGCCCGGGTGCAGCGCCGTCAGCACCGTCACCCACTGCTCCACGTAGAGCCGCTGGAGCCGGCGGATCCGGCGGCGCGGCTCGTCGGGGAGGCGGTCCAGCTCGTGCAGGTGCAGGGCGATCACCGCCGGGTTGGCCAGCGCGAAGTCGACGTGGAAGTCGATCAGCGACTCCAGCGCGCCGCGCGGGTCGTCGGGGTGGCCGGCGGACCGCTCCTGGCCACCGGCGAGCAGCTCCTCGCTGACCGGGATCAGCGCGGCGACCAGCATGGCCTCCTTGCCGGCGAAGTGGTGGTAGAGCGCCGGGCCGGTGACCCCGGCGGCCGCGCCGATGTCGTCCATCGAGACGCCGTGGTAGCCCCGGGAGGCGAAGAGGCCGACCGCGATCTCCAGGATCTCGTCCCTGCGCGACCGACGCCGGCCCGACCCCGCGGCGCCGCTCGTCCTGCCCCGTGCCTGCTGCTCCACCGTCACCGGGCAAGCGTAGACCGAGTTCGCGGCGACGTGGAGGCTCGGTTACCGGCCGGTCGCCTCCGTCACGGCCGGGGGCGCCGCCGTCCCGAGCAACCGGCCACCGCCGGGCGCACGGCCCGGGGCCGGGCCGGGTGCGCCGCCCGGGGCCGGCGGCGGGAGGCAGCGGTCCGGGCGGCGCGCCCGTCAGTGCTCGTGGTCGAGGCCGTGCTCGTCCCGCAGCGCCGCCGCCTCGTCCGGGCGGTCCAGCAGGTCCAGCGCCCGGGCCAGCAGCCAGGCCGCCTGCTGCGCGGGACGCGTCCCCGCCGGCAGCCCGCCGAGCACCTCCCGCAGCAGCGGCTCCGCCGCGGCCGGCCGGTCGAGCCGCAGCAGCAGCTCGCCGGTGAAGACCTCCACCTGCGCGGCCTCGCCGAACGCCTCGATCGACCGGAGCCGGGCGGGCACCCCGGCCAACCGGTCGTACGCCTCCGCCTCCCGGTCGTGGGCGACCAGCACCCGCGCTCCGGCCTCGGCCGCCAGCGCCAGCTCGTACGTCACCGGCGGCGGCTCGTCCAGCTGCCCGGCCAGCCCCGCCGCCAGCTTGTCCAGCTCCTCGACGGTGCCCAGGGCCGCCGCCTCGTCACCGGCCCAGAGCCGCGCGTACGCCTCCCGGCGGCGGGCCCGGAACTCGTCGAGCGGCAGCCCGGCCTGCCGGTACGCGGTCGCCGCCGCCGCGAACCGCCCCGCCGCCAGCGCGTCCCGGTCGGCGTCGTAGAGGATCCCGCCGGCCTCCTCCAGCACCTGGGCCCGGTGCGGGAGGTTGTCGGGGCCGTCCAGGTTGTCGGCGAGCTGCTCCAGCAGGGCCAGCGCCGGATCGATCTCGCCCAGCCCCTCGTAGACACCGGCGAGCAGGTGCCGGCACCGGTCCGCCTCGGCCTGCGCGCCGAGCCGGTCGAGCCCGAGCACCGCCTCCTCCGCGACCTCGGCCGCCTCGCCCAGCCGACCCGCGACCCGGTACGCGTTCGCCAGCTCCCACCGCAGGAAGGCGTCGCCGTCGGCGCCCCGCTCGACGCAGAGCGTCACCGCCTCGGCGAAGTCGTCCACCGCGTCGGCGGCCCGCCCCACCGTCATCAGCGCCCGGCCCCGGGCGACCCGGACCGGCAGCCACGCCTCGGCCGGCGCCACCCGCAGCGCCTCGTCGCAGGCGGCGACCGCCTCGGCCGGGTCCTCGGTCGTCCGGGCGTACGCCAGGCAGGCCGCCGTCACGACGTCGCCGAGGCCCAGCTCCCGGCCCAGGTCGCGGGCCCGGACGGCGGCCTCGTGCGCCTCCGCCACCCGGTCGAGCTGTTCGAGCAGGTGGGACCGGTGCAGCGCGATCCGGGCGGCCAGCCACGGGTCGCCGCCGGCGCCGGCCGGCACCCGGTCGAGGACCTCGACCGCCTCCGACCAGCGTTGCCGGTGCATCAGCGCCAGCGCGACCCGGTCCAGGCCGGCGGCCCGCTGCCGGTCGTCGCCCCGCCGGTCGAGCACGTCGGCGGACTCCCGGACCAGGTCGAGCCCCTCCTCCGCGGTCTCGTCGGCCCCGGCCAGCAGCACCCCGAGCCGGCCGGCCACGGTCTGCGCCCGCAGCTCGGCGCCGAGCTCCCGGTAGGCCGCGACGGCCGCGCGGTGGGCCGCGACCGTGGCGGCCACGTCCTCCCCGTCGCCCAGCTCGGCGGCGCGCAGCTCCAGCCGGTGGGCCGCCGTCGCGGCGGGCACGTCCGTGGCGCCGAACCGGTCGTCCCAGGCGGCCAGCGCGGCCCGGAACGCCTCCTGGTCGTGGCGGCGCAGCCGCTCCTCGGCGAAGTCGAGCAGCGCGTCGGCGTCGGCGTCGACCGGCACCGGCGCGGTGGGGGCGAGCGCCGGCGCCGGATCGGCGGCCGGCCCGCCGCCAGCGGCCGGCGCCGGCCGGCGGCGCAGGCTGGCCGAGAGCGGCAGGTGCGCGCCGGTCGGCTCGGCGGCGAGCCGCCGGGCGATCCACTCCGACTGGTACGACGTGCCGTTGCGGGCGTCGAACCGGGCGGCCAGCGCGGTCGCGGTCGCGGTCAGCTCGGCGGCGAGCGCCGACGCGGTGACCTCGCCGGCCGGCCGGTCGCCCGCGGCCCGCCGGTAGACGGTCAGCTCGCCGGCCCGGCGCAGCGCGGCGGCGCCGGTCGCGGCGAAGTGCATGGCGGCGGCCGGCGAGGGCGCCCGGTCGAGCCAGTCGAGGTGCCGCTCGACGATCTCCACCGCGCGGGCGTCGTTGCCGGTCAGCGTGCAGAACTCGACGTGGTTGCCGATGTCCCACAGGTCCGACAGGTTGCCCCGCAGCCGGCGGTACGCCTCCCGGTGGGCGTCGCGCGCCTGCTCGGGACGGTCGGTGTGCAGGTAGGGCAGGAGCAGCGCGGTGAGGATGGCCTGCGGCTGCTCCGTGCAGCTCAGCCGGCCGGCGAGGACCGGCTCGGCCAGGGCGACCGCCTCGGCGTGCCGGCCGGTGTCGGCGAGGTACTGCACCTGCGTGGTGGGGTCGCAGCCGGCGCAGTCGGAGAGCTCGTCGCGGGGGGTGGTCTGCCAGAGCCGGTACCAGTGCTCGGCGGCTTCGGCGTCGCCCAGATGGTCCGCCACCTGGAAGCGGTGCTTGTGGACGGCCTGGAGGCTGTGCCCGCCCTCGCGGTATCGGCGCTCCATGTCGTCGAGCACCGCGTTGGCGCGGTCCAGCGGGATCTCGGGAAACCGCAGCAGGCCGGTGACCATGTACTTGAAGTGCCACAGCAACTGGTGGGCGTAGCGCTGGTGGTACGGCTGCGGGTCGCGGTCGAACTCGGCCAGGCACCAGGAGAAGGTGACGAAGGACTTCGCCGGCTCGCCGCCGTAGACGTACGCGGTGGTGGCCTGCATCCGGGTCACGAACGCCAGCTCACGGTCGTCGGCGGCGTCCACCCGGCGCAGCAGCTGCTCGACGGCGGCGATCTGCCCCGCGCCGTACGGCATGTCGGCGACCTCGCGGAGCACCCGCCACAGGTCCTCGTCCTCGGTGTTCATCGCTCACTCCTGTCCCGGCACGGCCCGGCCGAGCAGGCCGAGGAAGGAACTGTTCAGCAGCGCGGCGTCGGCCGCGCGGATCGGATGGTGCCCGAGCAGCAGCGCCTGCCCGTAGAGCGCCTCGACGGCCAGCCCGGCCAGCTCCGGGTCGGTCAGCGTGGTGACCCGGCGGACCAGCGGGTTGCGGTGGTTGAGCACCAGCTGCGGGCGGTCCGGCGGGGCGGAGGCGGCCAGCGCGTCCAGCACCCCGCCCCACAGCTCGTCGGCCCGGTCCCGGCTCGCCGCGAGCTGGTCGTTGAACGCCGCCGACCGGCTGACCAGGTAGAGCGCCGGCAGCGAGACGGGGTCGTACGCCCGGACGACCACCTCGCAGCCGAGCCGCTCCAGGGCCCGCTGGGCGGCGGTGAGGAACGGCCGCAGGGCAAGCTCGACCTGCGGGTCGAGGCTGTCGAAGCGGGTGGTCAGGTCGCTGGGCTCCAGCCGTTCGACGAGCACCGAGCGGTCCACCGCCGGCAGCCGCTCGATCAGCTCCGTGTCGTAGGTGTAGCCGCCGTTGACCACCGCCACGTCCTGCGCGGCGGCGACGGCGGCGAGCTGGCGGAACTCATCCAGGCTGGCCGCGTAGCGGAGCACACCGTGGCGCTGGCGGAACTCGGCCAGGGTGAGCGTGCCGACGTTGGTCTCCATCGGCCACCACTGGTCGACCAGGCGCAGCATCTCGTCGTCGTGCAGCGCGAGCGCCTTCACCCCGAGGTGGTGCACCTGGAGGAACTCGGCGAGCCGCCGCGGGTCGTGCCTGGCGAGCCGGACCAGCCAGCCGCGCACCTGGTCGCCGAGGGCCTCCCGGGTGGCGGCGAGCAGGCTGTCCTCGTAGAGAGCCTCGCGGCTGGCCGTCGGGCGCAGCTCGGTGGCGTCGACCACGCAGTGCGCGAAGAAGGCCCAGTCGGGCAGCAGCCCGTCGGCGTGCTCGGCGAGCAGCATCCGCTTGAGGTGGACCCGGTGGCCGGCCCGGGCCGCCGGGTTCACCGGGGTCGGCAGGATGAAGGCGGCCCCGGTCAGGCCGGCCTCCGGCACCGACAGCGGCAGCACGTCGAACGGGTCGAAGCCGAGCGTCTCGCGGGCGTAGCGGACCAGGGCGGCCCGGTCGACCGGCGCGCCCGGGGCCGTCGGCCAGGGCGGCGGCCCGGAGGTGGTCACCACGTCGCCGACCCGGACGGTGACCGGCAGCAGCGAGCCGAAGAGCCGGGCCAGGTCGACCACGGTCGGGGTGCCGAACCACTGGTCGGCGTCGCGGCGCGGCACCAGCGTCACGGTGGTGCCCGGCTCGGCCCGCCCGGCCCCGGGCGGGGCCGGCTCGACGGCGTACCGGCCGTCGGAGTGCCCCGTCCAGTGCACCGTCGGATGGTCGCCGTGCCGGGTGACCACCCGGATCTCGTCGGCCACCAGGAAGCAGGAGAGCAGGCCGATGCCGAACTGGCCGAGGAACTCGTGCCGGGAGAAGCCCAGCTCGTCGCGCTTGGAGCTGCGGCCGATGGTGGCCAGCAGCTCGTGCACCTGCGCCTCGGTGAGGCCGATGCCGGTGTCGTGCACCCGCAGCGTGCCGTCGCCGGTCAGCTCCGGGGTCTCGACGCGCACGAGCGCGGGCGCGTCGGGGTCGGCCGCCCGGCGCGCGGTGATCGCGTCGACGGCGTTCTGCAGGAGCTCGCGGACGTAGACCCGCGGGCTGCCGTAGAGGTGATGACTGAGCAGGTCGACCACGCCACGGAGGTCGACCTGGAAGGTGTGGTCCACGCTGGAGTGCTCCCCGGTCCGGTGCCGGCGCCCACCGTACCGATGATCACCGACACGCGCGGTCCCCTTTTCCGGCGGCTTGACCCTCGACCCGGTCGAGCCCCGAGGCTCGCCGCCATGACCGCACCCCCGCTCGGCCGCGACTACCGGCTGCTCTGGTCCGCCGCCGTCTCCTCGCGCCTCGGCGACGCCCTGCGTACGCCGGCGCTGGCGCTGCTGGCCGCGACGCTGACCCGCGATCCCCGGGTGATCGCCGCGGTGACCGTGGCGGGCCAGCTCCCGCCGCTGCTGTTCGGCCTACTCGGCGGCGTGTACGCGGACCGCTGGGACCGCCGCCGGACGATGGCGGTGGTGGACGCGCTGCGGGCCGTCGTGGTGGGCGGGCTGGCGGTCGCCGTGGCCGCCGACCGGGCCGGCGTCGCGGTGCTGGTGGCGGCGGCGTTCCTGCTCGCCGCGCTCGGCACCCTCTTCGACGCCGCCGCGTTCGCGATGCTGCCGTCGGTGGTGCCGCCGGCCGCCCTGTCCCGGGCCAACGGCCGGCTCCAGGCCGGCACGGCGGTGGCCGGCGGCTTCCTCGGCGCCCCCGCCGCCGGCGTGCTCTTCGCCCTCGCCGCGCCCCTGCCGTTCGCCCTCGACGCCCTCACCTTCGCCGCAGCCGCCCTGCTCACCCTCGCCCTGCGCCCCACCCCGCCGTCGGGCACGTCGCGCCCGGACGAGACCGCCCGCGAGCCGGGGAGCGCCGGCCACGGCCGCGCGACCGCGGCGGGGCGGGGACGGTCGGTGTGGCGGGAGGCCGGGGAGGGGCTGCGGTTCCTGCGGCGGGACCGGACGCTGTGGCGGCTCACCGGGTTGACCGCCGGAAGCAACCTGGCGATCAGCGGGCTGCTGGCGGTGCTGGTGATCTACGCGCTCGACGTGCTGCGGGTGCCGCCGGCCGGGTACGGGCTGTTCGCGGCGGCGGCGGTCCTCGGCGGGCTCGCCGGTGGGCTGTGCGCGGGCCGGCTGGCCGCCCGGCTCGGCACGGTGCCCGCGCTGCGCGCCGTGCTCGCCGTCCAGACCGTCGCGCTGACCGGGCTCGCGCTGGCCCGGCACCCGGTACCCGGCGGGCTGGCGCTGGCCGTCTTCGCCGCGGGCACCACCGTGTGGAACAGCCTCTGGGCCACCTACGGGCAGCGCCACGTGCCGCCCGGCCTGCTCGGCCGGGTCGGCTCCGCCCAGCGGATGGTCGGCCTGCTCGCCGCGCCGGTCGGGGCGGCGCTCGCCGGCCTGGCGGGCGCGGCGTACGGGACGGGGCCGGTGGCGGCGGCGGTGGCCGGGGTCTTCGTGCTGGTCACCCTCGCGGCGTGGCGGGCGCTGCGCCCGGCCGCGTCGGTGCCGCCCGCCGTCCCGCGCCCCGCCGTCGGCTCGGCATGACCGCCCGCCCGGAGCGGTGCCCGGCCCGCCGGAAGGCGATCGGCGAGGTCCCCCAACCTTTTCCGGGGGCCGGTGCGTCTGCCTGGTGACGGCGCGGACCCGGCCGGAGGGAGGGCGGATGGGAGCGGCGACGGCCGACGACGGGCGGGACGGCTACGTCGCCTTCGTCGAGAGCCACCAGCACCGGCTGCTGCGCGCGGCCTACCTCGTCTGCGGCAACCGGCACCAGGCCGAGGACCTGCTCCAGGACGCGCTGCTCAAGCTCGCCCTGCGCTGGCCCGCCGTGCGGCAGGGCGACCCGGCCGCGTACGTGCGGACCATCCTCTACCGCGACGCCGTCTCCTGGTGGCGACGCCGCCGCCGGGAGTGGCTGAGCGCGTACCCGCCGGAGCGGGCGGCGCACGAGGGCGACGGGGCGCTGCGGCTCGCGTTGCGCGACGCCCTCGGCCACCTGCCGCCCCGGCAGCGGGCGGTGCTGGTGCTGCGCTACTTCGAGGACCTCACCGAGGCGGCCACCGCCGAGGCGCTCGGCGTCACCGTCGGCACCGTGAAGAGCCAGTGCCACGCGGCGCTGCGCCGGCTCCGCGAGGTCGCCCCGGAGCTGGCCCGCGACGAGGGGCGGCCCGGCGACGGCCCGGTCACCGGATTGGAGGTGAACCCGTGAGGGACGACGAACTGCGAAGGCTGCTCACCGCCGCCGCCGAGGACGTCCGGCCGGCCCGCCCGGCGGCGACCGGCTGGGAACGGGCCCGCCGCGTCCGGCGCGCCCGTCGGGCCGCCGGCGCCGCCGCCGTGGCGGTCGCCCTGCTCACCGGGGGTACGGCGGTGGCCCTGCGCCCGGCCGACCCGCCGCCGCCGGCCGCCGCGACGCCCGCCCCGAGCGCCCCGCCCGTGCAGCGGCCGCCGGCCGAGCTGAGCTACCCCGGCGACCCGCTGGGCCGGCTCGGCGACCCGGTCGGCGCGAAGCTCTCCGCCCGACCCGTGCGCCAGGCGCTGGCGCTGTACCAGCCGGTCGACCGGGACACCGGCGCGGCGGGCCCGATCCGGGTGCTGGGCGACGACGGGCTCGTCCGCGAACTGGACGTCGTGACCCCGGCCCCCACCCGCGACGCCCACGGCAACGAGGCGGTCCCGCTCAAGACGGGCAGCCTCGCGCCGGACGGGCGCGTGGCCGCCCTCGCCCAGACCGACGAGGTGGTCGTGGTCGACCTCACCACCGCGGCGGTCCGCCGGTTCCCGCTGGCCGGGCACCTGGAGCACGTCCTCTGGTCCGGCGACCGGCTGCTCGTCGGCGACGACGACACCACGTACGAGATGGATCCGCGTACCGGCGCCAGCCGGAAGATCCCGGTGTCGCCCTGGGACGTGGCCGTGCCCGACCCCGGCGGCCAGCCGGACCTCCTGCTGGAGCTGGGCGGCCCGCCGGGTGGCCTGATGCTGCACCGCGTCGCCACCGACGAGCGGGGACGCGGGCAGGACCGGGTGCCCGTCCGCACCTCCGGGCTGATCCCGGAGCACCGCGTCGACGAGTTCTACGGGCGCGGCTGGCTGCGCGGCGAACGGCTCGCCCGGGCCGGCTGGATCAGCGCCGGCAACACGAGCGGGCTGGAGGGGGTCGCGGTGCTGGACGCCCGTACCGGGACGGTGACCCAGCTGCTCGACCTGGGTCGGGACGGGTGGAAGGGCTGCTGCGAGGTGCTCGGCTGGGACCGGGAGGGGGCGGTGCTGCTGCGCCACGCCCCGGGCGGGCTGCTGCGCTGGCGGCCGGAGACCGGCGAGGTCACCGGCGTCACCCGGGACCTGTACGGCGCGGTGTCGCTCGCCGCCCGCTGACCGGGCCGGCCCCTCCCGCCGGCGCCCCTTTGCCGCCTCGTACCGTGGCCGCCATGACGGACGCCCCGACCGGAGCCCCCGACCCGGCCGCCCCCGACGCCCGGTCGGCCGGTCCTGCGGCACCTGTCAGGATCCTGCTGGCGGAGGACCAGGGGATGATGCGCGGCGCCCTCGCCCTGCTGCTGGACCTCGAAGACGACATGGAGGTCGTGGCCCAGGTGGCCGAGGGCGACAGGATCGTGCCGGTCGCGCTGGACGTCCGGCCCGATGTCGCGGTCCTGGACATCGAGCTGCCCGGCCGCACCGGGCTGGACGCCGCCGCCGAGCTGCGCACCCGACTGCCCGACTGCCGGGTGCTCATCGTCACCACGTTCAGCCGGCCGGGCTATCTGCGCCGGGCGATGGAGGTCGGGGCGAGGGGGTTCCTGTCGAAGGACGGCCCGGTCGACCAGCTGGCGGCGTCGATCCGGCGGGTGCTCGACGGCGAGTCGGTGATCGACCCCGCGTTGGCGGCCGCCGCGCTCAGCGCCGGGCCGAGCCCGCTGACGGCCCGGGAGCGGGAGGTGCTGGCGGCGGGGCAGGGCGGCGCGACGGTGGCGGACATCGCGGCGAAGCTGTGGTTGTCGGAGAGCACCGTCCGCAACTACCTGTCGTCGGCCATCGGCAAGACCGGGGCCCGCAACCGTACGGAGGCGGCCCGGGTCGCCGACGAGCGCGGCTGGCTCTGACCCGCGCCGTCCGGCGGTGACATTTGTCCTGCCGGGGTCCGGATATTTTCGTCTACAAGGCACCTGACCTGCGCCCGTAGCGTTTCCGGCATGACGCAGACAGGTGGTGCGGAACCGGTGGTGACCTTCGCCGGCGCGGTCCGCGCGTTCGGAGACGTACGGGCGGTCGCCGGGCTCGACCTCACGATCGGGCGGGGCGAGCGGGTCGCGCTGCTGGGCCGCAACGGCGCGGGCAAGTCGACCTCGATCGGCCTGCTGCTGGGCCTGGACGAGCCGACCGCCGGCCAGGTACGCCTGTTCGGCGAGGCGCCGCGGCGGGCGGTCCGCGCCGGGCGGGTCGGGGCGATGCTCCAGGACGCCAAGCCCGTTCCCCGGGTCACGGTGCGCGAGCTGGTGACCTTCGTGGCCAGCACCTACCCGAAGCCCATGCCGGTCGACGAGGCCCTGGCCCTGGCCGGGCTCGGCGAGCTCGCCGGCCGGCGGGTGGACCGGCTCTCCGGCGGCCAGGCGCAGCGGGTCAGCTTCGCCGTCGCCCTCGTCGGCGACCCGGACCTGCTGGTCCTCGACGAGCCGACCGCCGCGCTCGACGTGGCGGCCCGCCGCTCGTTCTGGCAGTCGATGCGCGCGTTCACCGGCCGGGGCAAGACCGTGCTCTTCTCCACGCACTACCTGGAGGAGGCGGACCAGAACGCCGACCGGGTCGTCGTCATCGACCGGGGCCGGGTCGTCGCCGACGGCAGCGGCGCCGACATCAAGCAGGCCGTCGGCGCGAGCGTCGTCTCCTTCGACCTCCAGGGCCACCCGGCGCCCGCGGACCTCGGGTCCCTGCCGGGCGTGCTCTCGGTGGCGGTCGTCGACGGGCGGGCACGCCTGCGGACGGCCGACTCCGACGCCACCGTCCACGCCCTGACCCAGCGGGGACCGGTGCGGGGCCTCGAAGTGGCCTCCGCCGGCCTGGAGGACGCCTTCCTGGCCCTCACCTCTCCCACCGCCGCCCCCTCCGCCCCGACCCAGAAGGCAGGTTCGTGATGCTCGGCCAGATCGCCCCGGTGTACCAGTACGTCGGGCTGGAACTCCGTCGTACCTTCCGGGACGCCGGATTCGTCATCTTCGGCATCGGCACGCCCGTGCTGATGTACCTGATGTTCACCAACGTGGGCGGCGGCGTCGGCGTCGGCTCCTCCGACTGGGCCGTGACGGCGATGGTGGGCCTGGCCGCGTACGGCGCGCTCAGCGCCGGGCTGACCGCCGGCACGGCGGTCGCCGAGGACAAGGCGGCGGGCTGGCTCCGGCAGCTGCGGATCACCCCGCTGACCCCGGCCCAGGCGGTCCTCGGGCGGACCGTGACCGGTGCGCTGATGGTCCTGCCGACGATCGCGGTGGTGCTCGCCACCGGGGCGGTCGTCAACGACGTACGCCTCGATCCCGGCCAGTGGGTGGCGCTGGTGCTGCTGTTGTGGATCGGGTCGCTGCCCTTCACCATGCTCGGCCTCGCCAACGGCTACGCCCTCTCCGCCCAGACCACCAACGTGGCCAACGTGGTGACCAACCTGGTGCTCGCGTTCGTCGGCGGCCTGTGGTTCCCGGTCTCGGAGTTCCCCGGCTGGCTGGCCGCCGTCGCCCGGTGGACGCCGGCCCACCGCCTGGGCGAGCTGGGCTGGGCCACCGCCCGGGGTGACGTACCGGGCCTCGACACGGTCCTCGTGCTGGTCGCCTGGCTGGCGCTGTTCGCCGCGTACGGCGGCCACGCGTACCGTCGGGCCAGCCGTCGCGCCTGACGGCGGGACACCGGGACGTTCGGCGCGGGACGCGACCACCACCAGGCAGGAGAGGGCCGAGACATGCGGAGGTTCCGGTGGCCGGGCACGGACGTGGAAACCCAGGAGCTGCCCGAGCTGACCAGCGGGAAGGCTTTCCTGCCGTTCCTGATGCTGACCGCCGGCGCCGTCGCCGACCTCGTCCGGGGCGACGTGCCCCTGCCCTGGCTGGCCGGGACCGGCCTGCTGGCCTTCGTGGCGCTCTACGTCGCGGTGACGTTCCGGGCGTTCGACCCCCGCCGCCGGACGCAGCGGACCACGCTGGGCCTGCTCGCCGCCCAGGCCGCCGTCACCTACCCGCTGGCCCTGGGGTACGGCGGCAGTTGGATCCAGCTTTTCCTGCCGCTGGCGCTGGCGTGCGGCGTCGTACTCCGAGGTCAGCACCTCGTCGCGGCGCTGATCGTCCTGGGCGGGTCGGCGGGGGTGATCTCCGGGGAACGGGACCACGACCCGCTGGCAGCGATGATCAACGGTTACGGGACCTTCATCTCCGGCGTGGTGACGGCGGCGATCCTCGGTCTCGCGGCGACGACGGCGGAACTGCGCCGCACCCGGGAGGAACTCGCCCGGTCGGCGGTCGACCAGGAACGGCTGCGCTTCGCCCGCGACCTGCACGACCTGCTCGGGCACAGCATGTCGGTGATCGTCGTGAAGGCCGAGGCGGTGCGCCGGCTGGCGGAGCGCGACCCGGCGCGCGCGGCCGCCCAGGCGTCCGACATCGAGACCGTCGGCCGGCAGGCCCTGACCGAGATCCGGGAGGCCGTCTCGGGCTACCGGGAGAGCAGCCTCGCCACCGAACTGGACCGGGCCCGGTCGGCGCTGACGGCGGCGGGGGTGTCGGCCGACGTCCAGCTCTCCGGTCCGCCGCTCGATCCGGAGTCCGAGGCGGTGCTCGGCTGGGTGGTGCGGGAGGCGGCGACGAACGTCGTCCGGCACAGCGGCGCCACCCGGGTCGAGATCGTCATGGCGCACACCCCGCAACAGGTCCGGCTGGAGATCACCGACGACGGCGCCGGCCCGCAGCACTCCCGCCCGCCGGCCGGCTCCGGGCTGAAGGGCATGTCGGAGCGCCTCGCCGAGGTGGGCGGGTCGCTGGTGGCCCAGGCCGGGCCGAACGGCGGTTTCCGGCTGATCGCTGAGCTGCCGAAACCGACGTGACCCGGCCCGGGCCGGGCCGCGCGGGTGGGCGTCAGCTCGCGAGACCGCCGGGCTGGTCGCCCTTCACGACGGGGGCCCGGACGAGGTTGCCCCACTCGGTCCACGAGCCGTCGTAGTTGCGCACCTGCGGGTAGCCCAGCAGGTGCCGCAGCACGAACCAGGTGTGGCTCGACCGTTCGCCGATGCGGCAGTAGGCCACGATGTCGTCGTCCGGGGCGAGGCCGAGCTGGTCGGCGTAGATGGCGCGCAGCTCGTCGGGCGACCTGAACGTGCCGTCGTCGTTCGCGGCGGACTTCCACGGCTTGTTGACCGCGCCGGGGATGTGCCCGCCGCGCAGCGCGCCCTCCTGCGGGTAGTCCGGCATGTGCAGCATCTCGCCGGTGTACTCGCCCGGCGACCGGACGTCGACCAGGGGGCGGCCCGCCGCGACGTGCGCCATCACCTGCTCGCGGTAGGCCCGCAGCGGCGCGTCGTCGCGGCGCGGTACCGGGTAGTCGGCGCGCGGGCGGGACGGCTTGTCCCGGGTCAGCTCGCGCCCCTCGGCGACCCACTTCTGCCGCCCGCCGTCGAGCAGCCGCACGTCCGGGTGGCCGAAGAGCGAGAAGACCCAGAGGGCGTACGCGGCCCACCAGTTGAAGTTGTCGCCGTAGAAGACGACCGTGTCGCCCCGGCCGATGCCCTTGGCGGCGCACAGCTCGGCGAAGCTCGCCGCGTCGAGGTAGTCCCGGGTGACCTGGTCGTTCAGCTCGGTGTGCCAGTCCACCTTGACGGCGCCCGGGATGTGGCCGGTGTCGTAGAGCAGCACGTCCTCGTCGCACTCGACGACGACGAGGCCCTCGTCGCCCAGGTGCTCGGCCAGCCACGCTGTGGTGACCAGGCGCTGCGGGTCCGCGTACGACTGGAGTCGGGGATCAGGATCACTCGGCACAGACATGGTCCCCAAGGTACGCCGCATCCCGCGGGGGCCAACAGAAAACGGGTGCAGCGAACCGGACGCGCCACGCGTGACACCGGCGAAGCCGCCGACCACCGAGGATCGCCGATGACCATACGCCAGCGGACCGGGCCACCACCCACAACCGGGCCCGCCGTGGACTTCACCGACTTCTACCAGGCGCACTTCCACCGCCTCGCCGTGCAGCTCTACGCGTACCTGGGAGACCACGCGGAGGCGCAGGACCTCACCCAGGAGGCGTTCTGCCGGGTGCTGGAGCGGTGGGACCGGATCAGCGGGTACGACGATCCCTCCGCCTGGGTGCGCCGGGTCGCCTGGAACCTCGCCACCACCCGGCTGCGCCGGGTCCGTACCGCCGTCCGGCACCTGGCCCGGCAGCGGGAGGAGCACGCACCCGGGCCGGAGCCGGACCGGGTCGCGCTGAGCCGGGCGCTGGCCACCCTGCCCACCAACCAGCGGCGGGCCGTCGTGCTGCACCACCTGGCGCACCTGAGCGTCGCGGAGATCGCGGCGCAGGTCGACGCCCCCGAGGGGACCGTCCGCTCCTGGCTGTCCCGGGGCCGGGCCGCCCTGGCCACCTACTTCACCGAGCGGCAGGAGGCACACCGTGCGTGAGACCGCGCTGAACGAGATGTTCGCCGAGTTCGAGGCGGACGCCATGACCACCTTCCGGCCCCCGGGCGTACCGGCCGCTCAGCGCCGCGTCCGCGAGCGGCGGCGCCGGCGGGGCCTGCTGGCCGGCGTGGTCGCGCTCCTGCTGGCCGGGCCGGGTGGCGCGTACGCCGTGGCCGGCAGGGGCGGGGAGCCCACCCCGCCCACCCCGGCGCCCACCGTGTCGCCGTCCCCCACCACCACTCTTCCCGAGCGGCGGGCCGCCCTGCCCGGCGTGACCGGGAAGCTGGCCGACCTGCACTTCGTCGACGCCCGGAGCGGTTGGGCGCTCTTCGACACGTGCGACGCGAACGATCCGCGCGCGACCGGCTGCCGGCGAGCCGTCGGGCGGACCGCCGACGGCGGGGCGACGTGGCGGCCGACGGCGCCCCTCGACGCCCCGAGGGGGTCGGCGTACCTGTTGCCGGTCGACGAGCGGACGCTCACGGTGGCCGTCGGCGACTCGCTCGTCGTCACCACCGACGGCGGCGCGACCTGGTCCCGCCACCCGGTCGGCTCCCCGCCGCGGGCCGCGCAGGCCGGCGTCGCCACCCGCAGCGGGTTCCTCGTCCGCTGCCCGGGCTCCAGCGGCCTCGGCGACGGTACGAGGGGCACGTCGTGCCCCCGGCAGGAGCTGGCGAGGATCGGCGCCGGCCCCGTCCGGCCGCAGCCCCGGGTGGCCCTCACGCCGGAGACCGACAGCCAGCTCGTCGAGGGCGGCGACGGGCGGCTCTGGCTGACGGTGCGCGACGGCGACCGGCTCGCCGTCCTGGTGCACACGATCGGGGCGGCGACCTGGCGGGCGCTGCCGGCCGTGCCGGGGGCCGCACGGCTCCTGGTCTCTCCCGACGGCACCGACGCCTGGCTGGTCACCGTCCCGGACGGCGAGTCCGACGCGACGGGCCCCAGGAAGGTGTGGCAGCTGCTCGGGAACCGTTGGGAACGGCGGCCGGACCTGCCGAGCGACGCCAACGACGTCGCCGCGGCCAACGGCGGGGTCCTCGCCGTCACCGGGGCCTCCGGCGGCGGGTTCTGGACCGACGGACGCTACGTCGACTCGCCCGAACTGCGCGCGGGGCTGCGCGCCGGATTGACGGCCGGGACCGGCGACAGCCCGTGGGTCGACGTGCTGCGCGACGGCACGGTCGTCGTGGGCATCGGCACCGTCCGGATCGTCGGCGTCGGCTCCGGGGCCGTCCGCGCCTGGGCCCGGATCTCCTGACGCGCGGCGGGTCCCACCGCCACGGTGGGACCCGCCACCACCGTCCTGGCCGGCCAGGCGCGGCAGGACACGCCGTCCGGGCCGGTCAGGCGCGGTGGGAGCCGCCGTCCGGGCCGCTCAGGCGCGGCAAGATCCGCCGCCCGGGCCGGTCAGGCGCGGTGGGACCCGCCGTCCGGGCCGGTCAGGCGCGGCGGTGGGCGATCCGGCCCGCCACCACGGTCACCAGGCAGGCGCCGGTGGCGTCGAAGACGGCCAGGTCGGCGCGATCGCCGGGTCGCAGCTCGGCCGGCGCGGCGGCGGGCAGCACCCGCAGGTCGCCCCGGTCCACGGCCGCCCGCAGCGCCGGGTCGGCGACGTGCCCGGCGAGCACGGCGGTCACCCCCCGGCGCAGCAGCGCGTGCACCCGCTCGCGGGGAGAGTCGGCGGCCGGCAGCGGGCCGTCGTGCGTCAGCCCCGGCCCGAGGGTGCCCGGCCAGCGGCGGACCCGGGCCCCGGCGTACGCCCCGGTCAGCTCGGCCAGCGGGCCGACCGCGAGGATCCGGTCGGCCCGGACCGCGACGGCGGCCCCGGCCGTCGGCGGCTCGTCGGGGCCGGTCCGCAGCAGCGGCGCGGTGTGCAGGGTGAGCACGACTCAGTCGCCGACCGGGCCGAGCGCCGGGCGCTTGGCCGTGACCGTGTCGCCGGAGGAGCGGCCGGTGAGCCGGCGCCTGATCCACGGCGCCAGGTGCTGCCCGACCCACCGCAGGTCGGCGGCGCGGGCGGCCAGCCACGGCGTCGGCGCCGGGTGCGGCGGCACCATCAGCCACTCCTCGTCGCAGCCGACGCCGAGCGCGGTCAGCACCTGGGCGGCCACCCGCCGGTGCCCGGCGGCCGAGAGGTGCAGCCGGTCGGTGCTCCACAGCATCGGGTTCAGGTACGTGTCGTCGGCGTACAGGTCGACCAGGATCGCGCCGTGCCGCTCGGCGGTCTCGCCGACGGCCCGGTTGAGCAACTGGACGCGGGGCGCGACGAGCCGCTGGCCGGGCAGCCGGGCCATCACGTCGGCGAACCGGAACAGCACCACGTCGGCGCCACCGGAGCGCAGGTCCCGCACCACGTCGTCGAAGCGGGCGACCAGCGCGTGCGGGTCGAAGGTGCGGCGCAGCACGTCGTTGCCGCCGGCGGCGAAGCTGATCAGGTCGGGCTTCATCTCCAGCGCCGCCGGCACCTGCTCGGCCACCACGTTCGGGAAGAGCCGGCCCCGGATGGCCAGGTTCGCGTAGCGGAAGTCGGGGCCGGCCTCGGCGGCGAGCCGGGTGGCGACGAGATCCGCCCAGCCCCGGTAGGTGCCGTCCGGATAGGCGTCGTCCATGCCCTCGGTGAAGCTGTCCCCCACCGCAACGAAACTGCGCCAGCGCACGCGCGCCTCCCTCTGCCGTCCCGGTCGACCGTCGGCCAGTCTGTCACCGGGGCCGCCGGCCCGTCACCGCTCCGGCCGACCGACGTGGCGGAGGTCCCATCGGACACGCCGGAGCCGTCGCGCCCCGTGTCGCGACGGCTCCGGACGAGCGGTGGAGCGGATCAGCCGGAGACGCCCAGGATCTGCTGCCCCTTCAGCGCCGTCGGCTCCGGCACCTCGCTGATCTTCCGGCCGTCGCCGTCGAGCAGCACGAGCACGTTGTGGTCACCGGCCCTGGCCCTGGCGACCAGCGTCCCGTCCGTCTGGAAGTACGCCTGAAGCAGCTTCCGGCCGCCGAGTTCCAGGTCGACCTTCCTGCCGGTACGCGTGTCGAGCACGGCGTTGACGTCGAGTTCCCGCGCCACGTCGCCCGACTCCTCGTCCGGCCCCCGCAGGCGCAGCGCGATCCGGGAGCCGTCCGGCGAGAGGCTCGCGACGTCGAAGCAACTCCTGTCGGCGTTCCCGCCCACGTTCGGAATCGATCGGCTCTTCCGCCCGTGCTGGTCCGTCAGCACGACCCGCCCCGACGATCCGTCGGGGAAGGCGAGCACCTTGCCGTCGGCCGACCAGAGCGGGTGGCAGCCCCGCAGGTCGCCGATCCGGGTGAACTTCCCCGTCGACAGCTCGACCACCCCGACCTCGGTGACCACGCTCGGCTCCGCCGAGACGACGCGCGACACGGTGACTCGCCGGGAGTCGGGTGCCCAGGTCGGCGTCCAGCAGTCCTGCTCGACGAGGTTGCCGCGGTAGACCCGGGCGTCCGTGCCGTCGACGTCGGCGACCCGGAGGTACGAGGAGTCGTCGACCCAGGCCACCCGCTCGCCGTCGGGCGAGACGACCGCGTTGGCGATCGCCGCGCGTACCGGAACGGAAAGCAGCCGGACGGGCTCGGAGCCCGGCCGGAACGACCAGAGGCGCTCCGGGCCCGCGCCACCGGGCTGCGGGCCGTAGAAGACCCGCCCGATGGTCGCGGTCGGCCCCACCGCCCCGGAGCTCACCGCGGCGTCCGGGGAGGCGGTGGTCGTCGGCGGCGTCACGCGGGGGGTCGGGGTGGAGGTGGTCGAAGGGGTGGTGGCCGGCACGGGCGCGGGACCGTCGTCGCGGGGCATCAGCGCGAAAGCGGTGCCGGTGGCCGCGCCCAGCATCACCACGGCGGCGGCGGAGGTGGCGACGGCGCGCTGGACACCGAGCCGGTGGGAGGTACGCAGGGCCCGGTCGCGCAGGTCGGCCGGGCTGACATCGTCGGCTAGCGCGGCCAGATCGAGCCGGAGGCGGTCGTCGTTCATCGGGCGCTTCCTTCCAGGGCGTACAGCTCGGCGAGTTCCGGGGCGACGGTGCGCAGCTTCGCCAGGGCCTTGGAGGTCTGGCTCTTGACGGTGCCGACGGTGACGCCGAGCAGGTCGGCAGCCTCGGCCTCGGTACGGTCCTCGAAGAACCGCAGGACCAGCACGGCGCGCTGCTTGGCGGAGAGCTTCCGCAACGCGGCCCGCAGGGTGAGCCGGAGCGTGGTCTGCTGGGCGTGGTCGGGGGCCGAGCCGCCTCCGCGTGGCTCAGGCATGTCGCCCGGCATCGACTCGGCGACCCGGCGGCGCCGCCACCAGGAGACTTGGAGGTGGTACATCGTCCTGCGGGTGTACGCCTCGGCGTTCCCGCTGTGGTGCAGCCGGTTCCACGAGCGGTGGGTCCGGGCCAGCGCGGACTGGACGAGGTCCTCGGCGAGGTGCTGGTCGCCGGTGAGCAGGTAGGCCGACCGCAGCAGCGCCGGGGTGCGGGTCCGGACGAACGAGTCGAACTCACTCAGGAGAGGGTCCACACGAGCCGATCCTTGGGGTCAGGTGGTGCATCATCGTGACGCCTCCCCAGACGTCGTCCCGATCCGGCGTGGTTGCCGTCGGCGGCGGTGAATTTCCTCCGGGGTCACAAATCGGATCGCCCTCCCGCCGAGCCCGGTCGTACGCTGCGCCAATGCTGCTGCGCATGTCGACCCTGCTGCTCCGGACCCTGCGCGAGGACCCGGCCGACGCGGAGGTGCCGAGCCACCGGCTCCTGCTGCGGGCCGGCTACGTCCGCCGCGCGGCACCGGGCGGCTACACCTGGCTGCCGCTGGGCAAGCTGGTGCTGGACCGGGTCACGGAGGTGATCCGGCGGGAGATGACGGCGATCGGCGACCAGGAGGTGCACTTCCCGGCGCTGCTGCCGGCGGAGCCCTACCGGGCCAGCGGCCGGTGGACGGAGTACGGCGACGACATCTTCACCCTCGCCGACCGCAGGGGAGCCGAGCACCTGCTCGCGCCCACCCACGAGGAGCTGGCCGCGCTGCTGGTGAAGGACCTGTTCACCTCGTACCGGGACTTCCCGGTGACGCTCTTCCAGATCCAGACCAAGTTCCGCGACGAGTCCCGGCCCCGGGCCGGCGTGCTGCGCGGGCGCGAGTTCCTGATGAAGGACGCGTACTCGTTCGACCTGGACGAGGCGGGCCTCCAGGCGGCGTACGACCGGCACCGGGACGCGTACCGGCGGATCTTCGACCGGCTCGGGCTGGAGCACACGATCGTGCACGCGATGTCGGGCGCGATGGGCGGTTCGGCGTCGGAGGAGTTCCTGGCGGCGACGCCGGTCGGGGAGGACACCTTCGTCGGCTGCACGGCCTGCGACTACGCCGCCAACACGGAGGCGGTGACCACGCCCGCCCCGCCGGCCGGCGACCCGGACGCGCAGCCGGCGGCCCAGGTGCACGACACCCCCGAGACCCCGACCATCGCCAGCCTGGTCGAGCTGGCCAACGCCCGGCGGCTGGCCGGCCGGGACGACTGGACCGCCGCCGACACCCTGAAGAACGTGGTGCTCCGCCTGCGCCGGCCCGGCGCGGCGGAGACCGAGCTGCTGGTGGTGGGGCTGCCCGGCGACCGCGAGGTGGACCTGAAGCGGCTCGGCGCGGCGGTCGCACCGGCCACCGTGGACGTCTTCGACGGCTGGGACGCCCACCCGGAGCTGGTCCGGGGCTACCTCGGCCCGCAGGTGCTGGCGAAGCTCGGCATCCGCTACCTGGTGGACCCTCGGGTGGTGCCGGGCAGCGCCTGGTTGACCGGCGCGAACGAGCCGGGCCGGCACGCCACCGGGGTGGTCTGCGGCCGGGACTTCGTCCCGGACGGCACGGTCGAGGCCGCCGAGGTGCGTGCCGGCGACCCCTGCCCGGCCTGCGGCACGGGCGAGCTGACCATGCGGCGGGGCATCGAGATCGGGCACATCTTCCAGCTCGGCCGCCGCTTCACCGACGTCTTCGCCGTCGACGTGCTCGGCCCGGCCGGCAAGCCCGTCCGGCCGACCATGGGCTGCTACGGCATCGGGGTGTCCCGGGCGGTGGCGGCGATCGCCGAACAGCACCACGACGAGCGGGGACTGGTGTGGCCGGCGGCGGTCGCGCCGTGCGACGTACACCTGGTCGCCGCCGGCAAGGGGCCGCAGTTGGCGGCGGCGCTGGAGCTCGGCGGGCGGCTCTCCGCCGCCGGGCTGCGGGTGCTGGTCGACGACCGCACGCACGTCTCGGCGGGGGTGAAGTTCACCGACGCCGAGCTGGTCGGCGTCCCGCGCGCCGTCGTGGTCGGCCGCCGCCTCGCCGAGGGGTACGTCGAGCTGCGCCACCGCGCCTCCGACGAGCGCGTCGAGCTGCCGGTCGACGGGCTGGCGGAACGACTCGTCGCGGAGGTGCGCCGGGAGCGCGGCGACATGGTGTAGCGAACGCGCCACGGGGTACCGCACTCCGATCGGCCGGATGTTCTCTGGAGGCTCTCATGACCGGTTACCGGGTCAGCGACGTGATGACGAGGCAGGTCATCTACCTGCCCGCCGAGACCACCCTGGACGAGGCTGCCCGGGTGATGAAGGAGGCGGACATCGGCGACGTGGTCGTCACCGACGGCGCCACCCTCGCCGGCATGCTCACCGACCGGGACATCGTGGTGCGCGCGGTGGCCGAACGCAGCGATCCGGCCAGCACCACGATCGGTTCGATCATCACCCGCGAGGTGGTGATGATCGAGCAGCACTCGACCGCAGCCGAGGCGGCGGCCCTGATGCGGGAGCGGGGCATCCGGCGGGTGCTGGTCTGCGACGCCGAACGCAAGCTGGTCGGCATCGTCTCCCTGGGCGACCTCGCGATGCAGCTCGACCCCAACTCGGCGCTGGGCGAGATCAGCGAGCAGGCACCGACCGTCTGACCCCGGTGCGGCGCCGCACCCGGACCGGCGCGCGTCGGCGGTCCCGGTGCGGCGGCGCGGCGGGCCCGGTACGGCGGCACGGCGGGCCCGGCTCGCGACGGCGGTCCCGGTGCGGCGGCGCGGCGGGCCCGGCTCGCGACGGCGGTAGCCTCGGGGGCATGTCTTCCATGCCGGCCAGGCTGTCCGAGATCGTCGACGAGTTCGCCGCCGCGCCCCGCGACGTGGTGCTGGAGATGCTGCTGGAGTATTCCGACGTCGTCCCGCCGCTGCCCGCCGGTTCCGTGGACCGGGAGGGCATGGAGCAGGTGCCGGAGTGCCAGACGGCGTTCTTCCTGCGCGCCCGGGTCACGCCGGAGAAGACGGTGGAGACCCTCTTCGACTGCCCGCCCGAGGCGCCCACCACGCGGGCGTTCGCCGGCATCCTCGCCGAGGGGCTGGCCGGCGCGAGCCCGGACGAGGTGCTCGCCGTCCCCGACGACCTCTACCAGCGGATGGGGCTGGCGCAGGCGATCAGCCCGCTGCGGGTGCGCGGCGGCACGGCCATCCTCGCCCGGCTCAAGCGCCAGGTCAGGGAACAGATCGGCTGATCCGGGGGTTGTCACCCGGCATGGAGATCGAGATCTACGCCGACGTCGCCTGCCCCTGGTGCTACATCGGCAAGCGCCGGCTGGAGCAGGCCCTGGAGTCGTACGACGGCGAGGTGACCGTCCGCTACCGGCCGTACCAGCTCGACCCGTCGCCGGTGCCCGAGCCGCGCCCGCTGGTCGAGGCGGTCGCCGCCAAGTTCGGCGGGCAGGACCGCGCCCGGCAGATGTTCGGGCACGTCACCGAGGTGGCCGCGGGCGCCGGGCTGAAGCTCGACTTCGACCGGGCGGTCGCCGCGAACACCTTCGACGCGCACCGGCTGGTCGCCTGGGCCACCGAGCGGGGGCGTGCCGCCGAGACGGTGGACGCCCTCTACCGGGCCCACTTCACCGACGGGGTGGACGTCGGCTCCCGGGACGCGCTCGCCGCGCTGGCGGGCGAGGTCGGCCTCGGCGAGGCGGAGGCCCGCCGGTTCCTCGACTCCGACGAGCGGGTGGCGGAGGTCTCCGGGGAGCTGGCCGCCGCGCGCCAGATCGGCGTGACCAGCGTGCCGACGTTCGTGCTCGCCGGGAAGTACGCGGTCACCGGCGCCCAGGAACCGGAGACGCTGCTCGCCGCCCTGGCCGAGGTGGAGCGCCGCGAGGCCGCCGGCTGACCCGCGCAACCGAGCCGACCTCCCGGCTGGCGGCGGTCGGCGCGACTCGGCCCGACTCCCGGTTAGCGGGCGACCGGCGATGTTTCACGTGCAACGGTATCGACGCCGATCAGCGGCTAGGCCGGTCGGGCCAGGTCCTCCACCACCCGGGCGCCGGGCAGCGCGCCGAGCGCGGGCCCGGGCAGCGCGATCTTGCTGTGCCGTACGCCGGAACCGATGATCACGTGCGGGGTGGCGATCACCCGGGCGTCGACCAGGATCGGCCACTGCTCCGGCAGGCCGATCGGGGTGATCCCGCCGTACTCCATGCCGGTCAGCTCCACCGCGTCGGCCATCGGCGCGAAGCTCGCCTTGCGGACGTCGAGCGCCCGACGGGCCACCCCGTTGACGTCGACCCGGGTGGTGGCGAGCACGACGCAGGCCGCGTAGCGGACCGTCCCCTCGCGCTTGCCGGCCACCACCACGCAGTTGGCCGACACGTCCAGCCCCACCTCGTACGCCGCGCAGAAGGCGGCGGTGTCGGCCAGCTCGGCGTCGATCGGCGCCACCAACACGTCGTCGGCGTCCACCGGAGCGTCGGCGGGCCACTGCCCGAGGGCGGCGGCGACCGGCGGGGCGAGCAGGTCGAGCCGGGCGCGGGCGGGTTCGGTCTTCAGCGTCCCCATCACGCTGCGATCCTCGCACCACCCGGCCCGCTCCGCCCACCGGGGACCCACGCCCCGGGCCGGACCACCCGCCCCGGTGTCCGCCCGTCCGGCGACCGGTCACCGGGCGGACGGACACGGGTCAGTTGCCGGTGAGGAAGCCGTTCTCGTGCAGCAGGGCACGGTCCCGCGCGGCGGCCAGCTCCTCCGCCCGCTGGGCCTGGACCCGGCGCACCTCGATCTCCTCCAGGGCGTGGCGGATGGCGAGCCGCACGACGCCGTAGAGGAAGACGAAACCGGCGACGTACAGGATGACGGTGGCGACCATGGCGAACATGGCGTCACGGTAGGCCGGACGTGAACGCGCAGGTCGTTCATCTTGCGCCCGTTCCCCCGTACGTGTCGGCGAGGTGGTCGGCCCAGGTCCGGGCGCCCGTCGGCGTCGCCTCGGTGACCAGTCCGCCCGAGCGCAGGGCGCGACCGATCCGCCCGGGGATCCGCACCGGGAGCAGCGGGCGGCGGGACCGTCGGGCGGCGTTCCAGGCCCGGACGGCCGCGTCGAAGCGGAGCACCTCCGGGCCGCCGTACTCCTCGACGCCGCGCAGCGGGCCGGCGGCGAGCCGCCGGACCAGCCGGTCCGCGACGTCGGCGGGGTCGACCGGCTGGGCGAGCACCGCCGGGTCACCGAGCACCGGGCCGAGCCGGCTCGCGCCGCGCAGCATGCCGTCGAGGAACTCGGGGAACTGGGTCGCCCGCAGCACGCTCCACGGCACCGGCCCGGCCGCCACGACCTGCTCGGCGGCAAGCTTGTGCCGGTAGTAGGGAATCGGCACCCGGTCCACCCCGACGATCGAGACGTAGACCAGGTGCCGTACGCCCGCCTGCCCGGCGGCGACGACCAGCCGGCGGGTGCCGAGCACGTCCACGGCGTGGGTCCGCCGCCCCCGGTTCGGCGACGAGGCCAGGTGCAGGACGGCGTCCACGCCGGCCACCGCCGCCACCAGCCCCTCCCCGGTGGCCAGGTCGACCACCACCCACTCCTCGGACGCCCCGGTACGCGCCCGCCGGCTCGTGGCCCGGACGGCCCAGCCCTCGTCGCGCAACCGGGGCAGCACCACCCGCCCGAGCCGACCGCCCGCCCCGGTGACCAGCACCCGCATGGTTCTCCTCCCTCTCCTTCTCCGCGCCCCGCCGCGTGGCCGACGCGCCCTCGCCCGCCGCGTGGCCCGAGCCCTCGCCCGCCGCGCGACCGGCTGATCCGCGCCCCCGCGCGGTCACGGTGTCGACGGCGCCGCCCCGGCGGGCGTGACCGGCTGTGCGCCGGCTCACCGGAGCAGGTCGGCCGCCGTCACCAGCACGAAGAACCCGATGACGATCTCGCTGACCACCCACGAGTGCTGCCGGGCCGCGTCCCGGATCCGGGGCAGCACGGTCGCCGCCCGGCGGCCGAGCAGCAGCAGCGCCAGCAGGGGCAGGGCGAGCAGCGCCAGGGTGAGCAGGACGAACGGCAGCAGGTGCCACCAGGACAGGCCGTGCCGGGCGGCGCTCGCCCCGACGGTGGCCATCGTGAGGTCGTCCGTCGGCATGGCCAGGAAGAGCAGCAGGCCGAGCCGCAGCGCGGCGCCGGGGCCGGCCCGCTGGAGACCGCTCATCCATTTCGGGGGGCCCGCGGTGTGTCGGCGCAGGAAGACGACCACCGCCAGGACGACGAGCAGCGCCAGCACCACCACGTCGATCCGGCTCTCGACCGCGCGGCGACCGCCCCCGCCCGTCCCGACGCCGATCCGCACCGCCCGGGTGATCATCCAGCTCGCCGTCACTCCGCCCGTCACCACGATCCCCGCGCCGGCCAGATAGCCCAGCGAGGCGGCGCGCGGCCGGTCGGCCGACGCGAGGAAGACCGCCGCGACCAGCTGCGATCCGGCGACCATCACCACGGCCATCGGCAGGATCGTCAGGAAGTTCATCGCCCGCCCATCCTCCCGGGCCGCCCCGCCGGCCCGGGGTGGTTCGCCGCATCCCGCAGGGCGTACGGCGCGGAGCGGGCCGGTACGAGGCCCCGCCGGCCGGCCCGGCGCGTCGCGTCGCCCGACCGACCCGACGCGGAGCCGGGCGGCCGGCCCGGTCCGGAGTCAGTCGGCCGGACGGGCGGCGGGCGGGCCCGGCACCACCCGGCCGGCGATCAGGACACCCAGCAGGGCCAGTCCGGCGGCCACCGCCAGCGTGCCGGCGTAGCTGCCCGGCCCCGGTGCCGCGCCGGCGGCCAGCACCGCGCCGGTGAGCGCCAGCACGGTCGCCGCGAAGAGCGAGTCGCCCAGTTGCAGGGAGGAACTGTTGCGGCCCTGCTCGCCCGGGGCGGACAGCTCCAGGGTGAGCACCGACAGCGACGGATAGAGCAGCCCCATCCCGAGGCCCGCGCCCGCCCAGCCGAGCACCCCGACCCACACCGGCACCCCGGGCGCGACGGCGAGCGCCACCACGGCCGTACCGGCCGCGATGCAGGTCAGCCCGACCCTCGGCAGGGTGGCCCGGGAGCGCGGCGCGGGCAGCCGACCCTGCGCCCAGGAGCCCAGCGACCAGGCGAGGGCGCCGGTGGTGAGGACGAGACCCGCCGCCGTCGGCAACAGCCCACGCTCCCGGGAGAGCATCAGCGGGATCACCACCTCGGCGCCCACGAACGCGGCCGAGGCGAGACCGCGCAGCCCGATCACCGTCGGCAGGCCCCGGCCGGCGCGCAGGAACCCGGCCGGCAGCAGCCTCGGCGCGCAGACCAGCAGCCCGACCAGCGCCAGGGCGACCAGCCCGACGGCGGTGGCGCCGCGCTGCTGACCCCCGATGTGCAGCAGTGCGGCGCTCACCGCCGCCCCGCAGGCCCAGCCGACCCGGGCGACCGCGCCGGCCGGCACCGCCGCCGGCACGCCCGTGCCGATCGCCCGCAGCCCGGGGTGGATCAGCAGCACCGCCGGCACGGCCACCACCGGCACCGCCAGGAAGACCCACCGCCAGCCGAGGTACTCCACGATCAGGCCGGCCAGCGCCGGCCCGACCAGCGACGGCACGACCCACGCGGCGGCGAACGCCGCGAAGATCCGCCGGTGCAGCGCCTCCGGGTACGCCTGCCCGACGATGACGTACAGCGCCACCGAGAGCAGGCCGGAACCGAACCCCTGCACGATGCGGCCGACCACCAGGGCGCCCATGGCCGTGGCGCCGCCGGCGACGAGGAGTCCCGCCACGAACCACACGAGCCCGTGCCACATGGGTGCCCGGGGACCTCGGGTGTCGCACCAGATGCCGGAGACGACCATCGCCAGCACGCCGGCCGCGAACGGGCCCCCGAAGGCGATCCCGTAGAGGGCCAGCCCGTCGAGGCTGCGGGCGACGGTCGGCATCGCCGTGCCCACCGCCAGCGCCTCGAACGCCAGCAACGAGACCAGGGCGACGCTGCCGATCGTCATCGCCCGCAGCCGTGGCGCGAAGAGCCCCGCCGGAGGCGGAACCGGGCCGGCGGGCGCCGCCGTGGCGGTCACCGCCGGCTCACCGGGCGCGGCAGCCAGAGCGGTCGGTGGCGAATGCGGGTCCGTGGGTCCGACGGGCTTACCTCGGCGCGGAGGAGTTCGATCAACATGAGGCCAGCGTCCGACCTGAACCGGGCTTGAGGTCAAGGGTGACCCGGCTCTCCCCGGTCGCCCGGGCACCGCCGCCGGGCCACGAGGGCCGTCCGCCCGCCGTCCCGGCCACGAAACTTCCCCTGCTCCGGGGGCATAAGGGCCGGTCCGGCGGGAAGCCAGGCCGCCGGAGCGGAGGCGTGGGAGGCGAGATGGCGTACGGCGGCAGCGGCAACGGTGGGGAGCCCGGCCGGCGCCCGGCCGGTCGTACGCCTCGATGACGTCGCTGGGCCGTGCCGCCGGCCGGCTCCTGCCGTCGGTGGCCGTGCCACAGGTCGTCGGCGAGGCGTCCCGGAGCGTCGGCGCCGCCGCCACCCGGCTGGCCCGGGCGGCCGGGCTGACCCGCCGCCGGATCTGGTCCCGGCCCGGCCGGCACCACATCGAGGTGCACGGCGTCTGCCAGGACGGCGGCGACATCCTCGCCCGGCAGGTCGAGGCGGCGCTGGAGCGGGTGCCGGGGGTCCAGTGGGCGCGGGTCAACGCGCCGTCGGGCCGGGTGGTCGTGGCCGTCGGCACGCCGGAGCCGGAGCTGCGCGACCTCGTCGCCACCGTCGCCCGGGCGGAACGCACCTGCCCGCACGAGCCGGACCCGGAGGTCCCGCCGCCGCACCCGCCCGAGGAGGGGCCGCGCACGCCGCGCACCCTCGGCGCGCTGGCCTCCGACGCGCTGGGCCTCACCATCTCCGCCGCCACCCGGATCCTGCCCTTCACCCCGGTGCCCGCGGAGGTCGCCGGGCTGCTCGGCGCGGTCGACCTGCACCCGAAGCTGCACGCGCTGGCCGACCGGGGACTGCGCGCCGACCCCCGCGCGGACCTGCTGTTCCCGCTCGCCGAGGCGGTCGTGCAGGGCCTGGCCGGCGGGTGGACCGGGATCGTGCTCGACGGGGCGCAGCGGGTGGTGCAGTGGGGCGAGGCGCGGGCCCACAGCCGGGCCTGGGCGCGGGCGGAGCCGCGGCTGACCGGCGACCCGGAGCGGGCCGTGGCCCGGACGCCGCAGTTCGAACGCCCCCGGCCGAAGCCGGACGGCCCGGTCGAGCAGCACGTCACCCGGATGCTCGCCGCCGGCGCCGCCGCCGCAGCCGCCGCCACACCGGTCGTCGGCCGGAAGCGGGCCGCCGCGCTGGGACTCTCCGCGCTGCCGAAGGCCCCCGGCAGCGGCCGCGAGGGATACGCCGCGCAGCTCGGCCGGATCCTCGCCCGGCGCGGGGTGATCGCGATGGACCGCAGCGTGCTGCGCCGACTCGACCAGATCGACACGGTGGTGCTGGACGCCGCCGTACTCGGCTCCGACCGGGGCGTGCTCGCGGACCTGGCGCCGCTGGCCGGGGCGGACACCGGGCAGGTGGCGACGCGCGCGTTCGCGCTCTTCGACCCGGGCGACCCGGCCGGGCTGCGGCGGGCCGACGGCTGGCGGCTCGGGCCGCTGGCCGCGGTGGCGGCCGAGGACCCCGGCGACACCGAGGACAGCCGGCGGCTGCGCGAGGCCGGCGGGCTCCTGCTCGGCCTGGCCGACGGCGACACCCTCGCCGCCGTACTGCGGGTCGAACCGGAACCCGCGCCGGGCGTCGACGCCCTGCCGGCCGCCGCCCGCCAGGCCGGCCTGCGGATCGTCGTGGCCGGCGACGACGACCGACGGTACGGCTTCGCCGACGACCACCTGCCCGGCGGCGACCGGCTGGCCGAGTCGGTGCGGACGCTCCAGTTCGGCGGGGCGGTGGTGCTGGTGGTCTCCGGCGACCGGGCCGCGCTCGGCGTCGCCGACTGCGGGCTGGGGATGTCCGCCCCCGAGGACCTGCCGCCCTGGGGCGCGCACCTGCTGGTCGGCACCGACCTGCGGGTGGCGGCGCTTATCGTCGAGGCGACCGGGGTGGCCCGCCGGATGACCCGGCAGAACATCGGCCTGGCCCTGGCCGGCACGGGCCTCGGCGCGCTGGGGGCGCTCACCGCCGCGCCCGCGCAGTTGCCCGGTCGCTCCCTCTCCGCCGTCAACGGCGCGGCGGCGCTGGCCTTCGCGCACGGCGTCGTACGGGCGCGCCGGCTGCCCGGCCGGGCGGAGTCCCCCGCGCCGACGATCACCGCCTGGCACCTGATGCCGTCCCCGGCCGTCCTCGACCAGCTCGGCACGGGCCCGGACGGGCTCGCCACGGCCGAGGCCGAACGCCGTCGCGGCGACGCGACCGGGCAGCCGTCCGGGCCGACCGGGCTGCTGCGCGCCTTCGTCGACGAGCTGGCCAACCCGCTCACCCCGGTGCTCGCCGCCGGGGCGGTGCTCTCCGCGACCTTCGGCTCACCGGTCGACGCGGCCCTCGTCGGTGGGGTGGTCGGCGGGTCCGCGCTGCTCGGGGCGGTGCACCAGCACCGTACGGAGCGGTCGCTGGCCGAGCTGCTGTCCCGGTCGGCGGTGACCGCCCGGGTGCGCCGCGACGGCACGGAACGGGTGCTGTCCGCCGACGAGCTGGTGCCCGGAGACGTCGTACTCCTCGAATCGGGGGACGCCGTGCCGGCCGACTGCCGGGTGCTGGAGTCGGCCGGCCTGGAGACCGACGAGTCCTCGCTCACCGGCGAGTCGCTGCCGGTCGGCAAGACCGACGAGCCGGTCGTCGCCGCCGCCGTCGCCGACCGGCGGTCGATGCTGTACGAGGGCACCACCGTCGCCGCCGGCCGCGGCACCGCGGTGGTGGTGGCCACCGGCTCGGACACCGAGGCCGGGCGGAGCCTCGCGCTGGCCCGGCAGGCACCCCCGGCGAGCGGCGTGGAGGCCCGGCTGGGCCGGCTGACCCGGGCGGCGATCCCGCTCGCCGCCAGCTCGGCGGTGGCGGTGGCCGGCGCCGGGCTGGCCCGGGGCGTACCGCTGGCCGAGACGGCCGCGACCGCCGCGAACCTGGCCGTCGCCTCCGTGCCGGAGGGCCTGCCGTTCCTGGTCAGCGCGGCGCAGTTGGCCGCCGCGCGGCGGCTGGCGGAGCACGGCGCGCTGGTCCGCAACCCGCGCACCATCGAGGCGCTCGGCCGGGTGGACGTGCTCTGCTTCGACAAGACCGGCACCCTCACCGAGGGGCAGCTGATGCTCGCCGGGATCGGCGACGACGGCCGGTACGCACCGGTCGACCAGCTCGACGACGGGCTGCGGGCGGTCCTCGCCGCCGCGCTGCGCGCCACCCCGGCCGCCGACGACCCCCGCGAGCTGGCCCAGCAGACCGACCGGGCGGTCCGCCACGGCGCCCGCGCGGCCGGGGTGACCGAGCAGGTCGGCGCGGACGGGTGGGAGCCGGTCGGCGGCCTGCCGTTCGAGCCGTCGCGCGGCTACCACGCCACGGTCGGCCGCGCCGGGGGGCGGCTGCTGCTGAGCGTCAAGGGGGCGCCGGAGTCGGTGCTGCCCCGGTGCTCCGCCTGGCGTACGCCGGGGGGACGCGACGAGCCGCTCGACGACGAGGGGCGCGGCGGGTTGCACGCGCTGCTCGCCGACCGGGCCGGGGCGGGGCACCGGATCCTGGCGGTGGCCGAGTGCCGCGTCTCCTCGCTCGGGGTCACCGACGAGCGGGTGCACGACCTGACCTTCGTCGGCTTCCTGGCCCTCGCCGACGGGGTGCGCGAGAGCGCCGCCCCCGCCGTGCGGCGGATCCGCCAGGCCGGCGTGCACACCATCATGATCACCGGCGACCACCCGGCCACCGCCGAGGCGATCGCGGCGACCATCAGCGACCACGACGAGCAGCGGGTGGTCACCGCGACGGAACTCGACCGGCTCGACGACGACGCCCTCGCGGAGCGGCTCGCCGCCACCGACGTGGTGGCCCGGTGCACCCCCGCGCACAAGGTGCGCATCATCCAGGCGCTGCAGAGGTGCGGGCGCACCGTCGCGATGACCGGCGACGGCGCGAACGACGCGCCGGCGATCCGGCTGGCCGACGTCGGCATCGCCCTCGGCCAGCGGGGCACCCCGGCGGCCCGCGCGGCGGCCGACCTGGTGGTCACCGACGACCGGCTGGAGACCATCATCGCCACGCTGGTGGAGGGCCGGGCGATGTGGTCCTCGGTGCGGCACGCGCTCAGCATCCTGGTCGGCGGCAACCTCGGCGAGATCGCGTTCAGCGTGCTGACCGCCGCCGCCACCGGCCGGTCGGCGCTCACCGGGCGGCAACTGCTCCTGGTCAACCTGCTCACCGACCTGGCCCCGGCGCTGGCGATCGCCGTCCGGCCACCCGCCGCCGACCACGCCGACGGCCTGCTCCGGGAGGGACCGGACACCTCGCTCGGCAGGACGATGACCCGGGAGATCGGGCTGCGCGCCGCCGCCACCACGCTGGGCGCCACCGCCGGCTGGACGATGGCCCGCTACACCGGGCGGCGCCGGCGGGCCGGCACCGTCGCGCTGGTCTCGCTGGTCGGCACCCAGCTCGGGCAGACGGTGCTGGCCGGCGGCACCAGCCCGGCCGTACTCGCCTCCACCGCCGCGTCGGCCGGGGTGCTGGTGGCCGTCGTGCAGACGCCGGGGCTCAGCCAGTTCTTCGGCTGCACGCCGCTCGGGCCGGTCGGCTGGACCATCGCCACGGGCTCGGCGCTCGGCGCGACCTTCGCCAACGGCGCGCTGACCCGCCTGGTGGAGCGCCTGCCACAGGCCGGCCCGCACGAGCCGGAGCGGCCCGGCGGGGTGACTCCCGACGCCGCGTCGCAGGGGTGAGCGCCGCCGATCCGCATGGGCGGGCCGATCACGGGTACGGCCCTGCACGGAGGTGGGCATGTTGACGACGCAGCCGGAGGTCACGTTCATCGGCACCGCCACGACGGTGCTGCGGATCGGCGGGTTCACCCTGCTG
This sequence comes from Micromonospora sp. NPDC004336, assembly GCF_053602615.1. NCBI lineage: Bacteria > Bacillati > Actinomycetota > Actinomycetes > Micromonosporales > Micromonosporaceae > Micromonospora > Micromonospora sp. NPDC004336. The sequence continues at coordinate 14,831 of NZ_JBSGDY010000022.1, read as the reverse complement.
ACCGACCCGAACTTCCTGCACCGGGGGCAGCGCGCCTACCTGGGCAAGGGCCTGTGGTCGCGCCGGCGCACCGATCCGGCGCTGCGGATCGCCCAACTGCCGACGCTGGACGCGGTGGTCCTGTCCCACCTGCACGGCGACCACTTCGACCGGGTGGCCCGCCGGGAACTCGACCGGGAACTGCCGATCGTCACCACGCCCGCCGCCGAGCCGAAGCTGCGCCGCTGGGGGTTCCGGGCCGCCGAGGGCCTGCCCACCTGGCGTTCCCGGGAGCTGCGCCGGGGGGCCGAGACGCTGCGGCTGACCTCGATGCCGGGCAGGCACGGGCCGGGCGCGCTGGACCTGCTGCTGCCCGACGTGATGGGCACGATGATCGACCTGGAACGCGACGGCACCCGCGAGTTCCGCCTGTACGTCACCGGCGACACGCTGAACCGGCCGATGCTGGCCGACGTCCCACGGCGGTACCCGGACATCGACGCCATGCTGATCCACCTCGGCGGCACGCGGATCGCCGGCATCCTGCTCACCATGGACGCCCGGCAGGGCGCGGACCTGGTCGAGACCGTCCGGCCGAGGCTGACCGTGCCGATCCACTACGACGACTATCCGGTGTTCCGCTCCCCGCTGGGCCACTTCGTGGCGGAGGCCCGCCGGCGCGGCTTCGCCGGCAGCGTCCGCACCGTCGCCCGGGGCGAGACCGTCCCGCTCATCCCGCCGGCCTGAGTCGGCGGCCGGTCGCGGGCCCGGGTACGCCGATCGCCGCCCCCGCCGGCGGGGCCGGAGGGGCGGCGATCAGTTCACGCGTGCGGTCAGCCGCGCTCGGAGATGGCCTCGATGAGGTCACCGACCGGGCGCTCGGGCAGCGAGCGGGCCACGTCGGCGACGGCCACGATGCCGACGAGCTCGTGCCCGTCGATCACCGGCAGCCGGCGCACCTTGTGCTGGCTCATGGTCCGCAGGATCTCCGCCGCGTCGTCGTCGGCGCCGATCGTCACAGCCTCGCCCTGGGCCAGCTCACCGGCGGTGACGCTGCCCGGGTCGCGGCCCTCGGCGAGCACCCTGACCACGATGTCGCGGTCGGTCAGCATGCCCTTGAGCCGGTTGTCGTCCCCGCAGATCGGCAGCGAGCCCACGCCCAGCTGGGCCATCTGCTTCGCGGCCGTCCTGAGGTCGTCCTGCTCACGGATGCAGGTCACGTCGTTCGTCATGATCTCGCGTGCGGTCGGCATTGGCATGACACCTCACTTCCGGGGGTTGTTGCCGTTTCTCCTACCCCCGCCGCCCCGGCCCATGCGCCACCGGTCGCGCGCGGCTCTCAACCCGCCGGCTGCCAGGTCGCCGCGGCGCGGCGCAGCCGGTCGTTGACCGCGCGGCCGACGCCCGTCTCGGGAACGGGCTCGACCACGATCTCGCCGACCCCGGTGGCGTCCAGCTCGTGCAGCGCGTCGAACAGCCGCGCGGCGGCCTCGGTCAGGTCACCGGCGGCGGAGAGCACCTCGACCGCAGCCCAGTCGCCCGCCGGCGGCTCCCGGAAGGCCAGGAAGCCGCGCCGGACCCCGTCGGCCGCCGGCGGCTGCGCGCCCGTCGCCAGCCGCAGCGGCGTACGCGGGGCGTAGTGCGCCGCCAGCGTGCCGGGCGCGACGGGCTGGCCGGAGCTGCCGGGGCGTACGGTCACCGGGCCGACCGCCTCCTCCAGCGCCTCCAGCGGCAGCGCGCCGAGGCGCAGCACGACCGGCCGGCCGGCGCGGGCGTCCACGATGGTCGACTCGATCCCGCAGCGCGTCGGCCCGCCGTCGAGCACCACGTCCACGGCGGCGCCCAGGCCGCGCACCACGTGCTCGGCCCGGGTCGGGCTGAGCTGGCCGAACCGGTTCGCGCTCGGCGCCGCCACCGGCACCCCCGCCTCGGCGATCAGCGCCCGCGCGTACGCGTTGTCCGGCACCCGGACCGCCATCGTCGGCAGCCCGGAGGTGACGATCTGCGGGATCGCGGCGGGCCGGTCCACGATCAGCGTCAGCGGCCCCGGCCAGAAGCGCTCGGCCAGCGCCGCCACCGCCGGCGGCACCGCCCCGACCAGCTTCTCCAGCTCGGCCGAGTCGGCGAGGTGCGTGATCAGCGGGTCGAAGCTGGGCCGCGCCTTCGCCTCGAAGATCCGGGCGGCCGCGCGGGCGTCCAGCGCGTTCGCGCCGAGCCCGTAGACGGTCTCGGTGGGAAAGGCCACCAACCCGCCGGTACGCAGGACGGAGGCGGCCTCGGCGATGCCGCTGTCGGCCGGGAGCACGCGCGGGGATCCGGTGGTCACACCTGCGACGCTAACCTGCCGCGGCGCGGTGCCCGTGGGCGACCGGGCGGACTGTGACCGCCGGGCGTCGCCCACGCCCCGGCGGATCTCCGGCTCCGGCTTGACCCTTACGTCGCGTGAGGCCGGAGGGTGGTGGACATGAGTGACTACTTCGACGCCTTCCACCTGGGCGGCGTGCCCGTCCCGGGCCCGGACGCCGTCGCGCCCGAGCCGTTCCGGGGCATCTACGGCATGCCCGCGTTCGTGACGATCCCCACCGCCGACCTGGAGGCGTCGGTGGACTTCTGGATCCGTGGGCTCGGGTTCATCGAGCTGTTCCGCATGCCCGGCCAGGTGGTGCACATGCGCCGCTGGGTGTTCCAGGACGTGCTCCTCGTCCCGGCGGTGAGCGCTCCGGAGCGGGCGCCGGCGATGAGCGTCAGTTTCGCGTGCGTGCTCGACCAGATCGAGCCCGTGGCCGAGGCGTGCCGGGCGCTTAGCCCGGACTCGGTCGACGGCCCACGCGACACGCCCTGGAACACCCGCGACGTCGAGGTGATCACCCCCGAGAACGCGCGGGTCGTCCTCACCGCGGCGAAGCCCTGGGATCCGGCCAGTCAGGAGGCGCGCGATCTTGCGGCCGTCGGCATCACCCCACCGGGCGTCGGGCGCGGCGACAATGCGGAGCATGCCTGACATCACCGCCACTGCCAGGGCCGGCGAGGCCGACGGCCGCACCGTCGGTCAGGTCGCGGCGCGGCTGGGCGTGACGGTCCGCGCGCTGCACCACTGGGACGACATCGGTCTGGCGCGGCCGTCGTTGCGCACGGCCGCCGGATACCGGCTCTACACCGCCGGCGACCTGGAACGCCTGCACCGCATCGTGACCTACCGCGAGATCGGCCTCGGCCTGGACGCCATCCGGGCCGTCCTGGACGACACGGCCGCGGACGTGCCCGCCGCGCTGCGCGCGCAGCGCGCCGAGGTCGCCCAACGGATCGACCGCCTCCGGCAGCTCGGTGCCGGGCTGGATCGGATGATCGTCGCCCACGAGCGCGGCCTGCTGCTGACCGCCGAGCAGCAGGCCGCGGTCTTCGGCCCGGAGTGGGACCCGGACGGGCCCGCCCGGGCCCGCCAGCGCTACGGGGACACGCCGCAGTGGCGGCAGTACGCCGAGCGCTCGGCCTCCCGCAGCCCGGAGGATTGGCAGGCGGTCGCCGAGGACGTCGCCGACCTCGACCGTGCCCTCGCAGAAGCGGTGGACGCCGGGGTCGCGCCCGGCAGCCCGGAGGCGAACCGACTCGTCGAGCGGCACCGGGCGGTGTTCGCCTCCTACTTTCCCCTCACCAGGCAGATGCAGGTCTGCCTCGGCCGCATGTTCGAGTCCGACCCGGGATACGCCGCCCACTACGACGGCATCCGCCCCGGCCTCGCCGCGTGGTTCCGTCGGAGCGTCGACGCCAGCGCGCGCGCCCACGGCATCGACCCCGACACCGCCACCTGGCAGTAGCGCGGACACCCGGCCCGCGGAGGCCGGCCGCCGGTTCCGCCGCGCCCCGCCGAGCCGGACCGTCCCCGCCGCGTCGCCCCCGGCCGACACCGCCACGTCGAGCCCGGCCGGCACTGCTCCCGGCCGACACCGCCGCGTCGACCCCGGCTGGCCGGGACGGCCGGGCGCGTCTAGTCGCCGACGAGGTCGCGCCGGACGGCGAAGAGCGCACCGACCAGCGAGAGGCCCGTCCAACCCGCGAACACCAGCAGGTTGGCGCGGTCGCCGCCGCCGGCCGCGAGGTAGGCGGAGAACGGCAGCGGCGCGTCCAGCCTGCCGGCCAGCCCCTCGACGAAGATGAACCAGCCGCCGTACCCGAGGAAGAGCCAGGTCGGCCGGCGGAAGATCGCGGCGTTGGCGGCGGCGAACACGGCCATCAGGGGAACGACGGCCGCGGCGTCCCGGAACTCCCGGATGTCGCCGTCGAGCAGCACCGTCACGCCGCTCAGCGTCATGAACACCAGGGCCACCACGACGGCGGCGACGAGGTGGCCGACCAGGGTGAGGGCACGGTTCGGCTGCGCCAGGTGGAGCAGGACCGCCGTCCGGTGCTGGTAGTGCTGGCCCACGTGCATGGCGGCGAGACCGAAGGTGCCCACGCCGGCCAGGAGCTGCCACGCGGCGGCGTCGACCACGCCGAAGAGCAGGCCCAGTCCGCTCAGGATGATCAGGGAGAGCCAGGTGGACCGGACCGTCGCCATCCGGTGCAGCTCGCTGCGGACCAGCGCGACCATCACGCCGCCGCCAGGTCGAAGAAGATCTGTTCGAGGTTCGGGGTGTCCACGGCCAGTTCGTAGACGGGCACCTGCGCACCGAAGGCGATCTCGCCGGCCTGCTCGGGTGACAGCCCCACCACCTCCAACACCTGCCCCTCGGTGCTGACCTGCCCGCCGGCCTGTTCGAACGCCTGCCACAGCCGCCGCGGATCCCGCCCACGGACCCGCAGCCGATGGGTCGCCGACCCGTACAGGTCGGCCAGCGGCGTCGCGCGCCGGATCCGGCCCTTCGCGATGATGACGACGTCGTCGATCACCTTGGCCAGCTCGGCGAGCAGGTGACTGGAGATCAGTACCGTGCCGCCGTTGCGGGCGTGCTCGCGCAGGAGCTCGCGGAGCCAGGCGATGCCCTCGGGGTCGAGGCCGTTCGCCGGCTCGTCGAGGACGAGCACCGCGGGGTCGCCCAGCAGCGCGGTCGCGACGGCCAGCCGCTGACGCATGCCGAGCGAGTAATCGCCGGTGCGTTCGTCGGCGGCACCGTCCAGCCCGACGTACTCCAGCAGGTGGTCGACCCGCGCGCGGCTCGCGCCGGCGAGGACGGCCTGCGACGTCAGATGGGCCCGCCCGGTCTGGCCCGGGTGGCTGACGCCCTGCTCCAGGACCGCGCCGACCTGCCGCACCGGATCGCGGAGATCCCGGAACCGCCTGCCGTTGATCAGGGCGTCGCCGGACGTGGCGCGGCTCAACCCGAGCAGCATCCGCAGTGTGGTCGTCTTGCCCGAACCATTGAGGCCGAGGAAACCGGTCACCCGCCCCGGCGCCGCCGTGAAGCTGACGTCGTCCACCGCGGTGGTCCGGCCGTAACGCTTGGTGAGGTGCATCGCCTCGATCACGCGGCCCATTATGGACGGCTCGCCGCCTTCGGGGCGGCCCGGCATCGCGGAGCGTCACCACGCCGAGGGGAACCGGCGAACAGGTCCGCCGACCGCCGACCCCCTCGGTGGTCGCCCCGGTGCGGGAGGATCGCGGCATGCTTCGTACCCCTCGGGCCCTCCTGCTGGACTTCGGCGGCGTCCTGGCCGACGCGCCACCGCGACCGCCGGCGCCGCCGGGGCTGGTGCGGCGCCTCGCCGCACTCGTCGACGGCGCGGTCCCGGACGAGCAGATCGCCCGGGACCTGGGCGAGGGCGCGCGGGCGTACGCCCGGTGGCGCGACGACGTGGGCCGGACCGGCGACCCCGTCGAGCTGCCGCACGGCCAGGTGTGGGCCGGCTTCGTGACCCGCACCTGGCCGCCGGCCGCCCGCGCCGCCGTCGACCGGGAGGCGACCCCGCTGGCGTACGCCTGGACCTGGCGGGAGAGCTGGGCGGTGCGGCCCGGCATCCCCGAGGCGTTGCGCCACGCCGCCGGGACGGGGCTCCCGATGGCGGTGGTCAGCAACACGCTCTGCGGTGCCGCCCACCGCGACTTCCTGTCCGCCGCGGGGCTCTCCGGGCTCTTCGCGGCGGAGTTCTACAGCGACGAGGCCGGGCCCCGCAAGCCCAACCCGCAGCTGGCGCTCCTGGCAGCCGAAGCCGTCGGGGTGCCGGTCGGCGACTGCTGGTTCGTCGGCGACAGCGTGCACCGCGACGTCGCCTGCGCCCGACGCGCCGGCACGGGCGCGGCGATCCTGATGCGGTCGCCCCGCACGGACCGGGAGGCCCCGCTGCCCGGCGTCGAGCCGGACGCCCGGATCGAGGACGGCCACGGGCTGCTGGCGCTGCTACGGCAGCTGGCCGGTGGGCCGGCCCGGGGCTGACCGGGCTCGGGCCGACGCGTCCGGCACCGCTCGGCCCGTCAGTCGGCAGGCCCGGACGACGGTCGGCCGGCCACCGGGCGGGCCGACGACCCGCGCGCGGACGCCACCGCGGTGCGGCGACGTGCGGTGCACGCGGCGGGGCTGACCGACGAGGCGCGGGCGTGGGCCGCGGGACCGACCTCCCGCAGTCCCGCGACGCGGCCGGCTCGCAGCTCCAGGTGGGTGCCGGTGAACCGGGCGCGCATGCGGCGGTCGTGGGTGACGACGACCACCGCGCCCGGATACTCCGCCAGGGCCTCCTCCAGCTCCTCGACCAGGGCCGGGGAGAGGTGGTTCGTCGGCTCGTCGAGCAGCAGCAGGTCGACCGGTTCGCTGACCAGGCGGGCCAGCTCGATCCGGCGCCGCTGCCCGTACGACAGCTCGCCGATCCGCAGTCGCAGGTCGGCCGGCCGGAACAGGCCGAGGGAGAGCAGCTCGTCGGTGTGCTCGTCCGGGTCGCCGGCACGCCCGTGGGCGAACGCCTGCGCCACCGTCAGGTCGGGCGGCCACGGAACCTCCTCCTGCCGCAGGTATCCGATCCGGCCGTGCGTGCGTACCGTCCCTTCGTCCGGGTGCAGCTCCCCGGCCAGGACCCGGAGGAGGGTGGTCTTGCCCGCACCGTTGGGCCCGGTGACCAGGAGTCGCTGCGCGCCCCCGATCCGCAGCGGCGGCACGTACAGTCGGTCGGCGACGCGGATCCCGGTGAGTTCCGCCGTCGCCTCCGGCACCTGGCCCTCGGCTCCGGAGATGCCGTCAGCCCCGGAGATGCTGCCGGCTCCCGAGACGCTGCCAGCTCCGGAGATGCTGCCGGCGAAGACCAGCGGGTCGGGCGGCGGCGCGACGGGATTGCCGGTGAGGCGCTCGATGCGCTCCTTGGCGTTGCGGATGCGCCCCATCGCCCCGTGGTCGCGGCCACGGGCCCGGAAGGCGCCGTGCCCGAACTTGGCCATCGGCGCCTTGCGCGGGATCGCGTCCAGGCGGACCGCGTTCACGGCCGCCGTCCTCCGGCTGCGGGCCAGCTCGGCGCGCCAGTCCTCGTACTCCTGGATCCGGCGCCGGCGCTCGGCGGCCTTGGCGGCGAGGTATCCGTCGTAGCCGTCGCCGAAGCGCGTCACCGCGCCGTCGCCGACCTCCAGGATGGTGGTGGTGACCCGGTCGAGGAACTCCCGGTCGTGAGTCACCGCGAGCACCGTGCCGCGGTGCGCCCGCAGGTGCTCCTCCAGCCAGCCCACGGCCTGGTCGTCCAGGTCGTTGGTCGGCTCGTCGAGCAACAGCAGTTCCGGCTGGGACGCCAGGGTGGCGGCCAGGGCCAGCCGCGACCGTTCCCCGCCGGACAGCGTGCCGAGCGGCCTCGTACGTTCCAGAGCCGGAAGGCCGAGCCCGTGCAACGCGATGTCCACCCGGGTGTCCGCCGCGTACCCCTCCCGCGCCTCGTACCGGGCGACCAGCCCGGCGTACGCCTCCATCGCGGCCACGAGTTCCGCCCCCGCCAGGCCGCGCAGCGCGGTCTCGGCGTCGCGCATCCGTGCCTCGAGCTCGCGCAGGTCGGCAAGGGCGAGGTCGATCGCGTCCTGGACCGTGGCCTCGGGCGGCAGCGCCAGGGACTGGGCGAGGTAGCCGATGCCGCCGGGCGCGACCACCGTCACCTCCCCGTTGTCGGGCCGGTCCGCCCCGGCGAGGAGCCGCAACAGCGTGGACTTACCGGCGCCGTTGTCCCCGATGATGCCCGCCTTCTCGCCTGGCCTGACGGTGAAGGACACCGCGTCCAGCACCACGCGGTCGTCGTAGCGGCGGGTGACGTCGTGTAGCGACAGTTGGGCAGTGAGCAAGGCAGAACCCCCTGACCTCGGCCGAGCCGAGCGGCACGGGCGGGCCCGTGCGGACGCGTTACGGATCTCGATTGGCGACGGGCCCGATCGGCGGTGTCACCGGTAGGTGGACGGACGGCCCGACGAGACGGTGCGTCTCGCCTATGTTCCGATGACGGTAGGCGATCACGACCCACCAGTCAAGACGATACGGTCCGTCTCGTATGTGCCCGGCGTCACCACCCCCGACCCGGAAGGTCGGACGCCGGGGCGCTAGCGGGCTCCTGGCGGTACGAGATCAGCGTCGGAGCAGGCCGAGCACGGTGAACCACAGGAAGATCCAGGTGAACCACGCCCGCTGGGCGAGGCCCGCGAGTCCTTCGTTGTCCGCCGTGGTGGCCTCGTCGAAGCTGGCGCCGTAGATCCCGAAGAGCACCAACGTGATCGCGCCGGCGGCGATCAGCCATCCGCCGAGACGATGCTGTCCCTGGCGCCGGGTCGCGATCCCGGCGACGAAAGCCAGCCGAGCGTGAACAGCAGGGATCCGACCGCGGCGCAGGGGGCGAGCCTGCGATCGACACGACGCGTACCGGAACCGGGCATGGTGCCTCCAATCCGTACTGATCGTCACTCCGGGGAAGCGGATGGGCAGAACTCGGCCTCGAGCACGGCCTTCACCATGTCGAGCGAGTTGCGCGGGCCGTACGTGTCGATGTTCATGTTGGTGGCGATCATGTGCGCGGCGTCGCGGGTGCCCATCGCGAAGGAGAACCCGCCGGTGATGGCGCCGCCGATGCCCCAGACCCGCACGCCGCACGACAGCCGCCAGGTGAAGACCCCCGTGCCGTAGGTGGTGTCGGGGATCCACGTGTCCGTCCAGGAGCCGTCCGGCGCCGCGATACCGGTCCTGACCATGGTGAACATCTCCTCCTGCTGGTCCGGCGGGAGAAGTTCGCCGCGCAGCAGTGCGGCGGCGAATCGGTGGAGGTCGCCGATCGTGGAGATCAGTCCGCCGGCCGCCCAGCCGGTGGTGGCGCTCTGCTCGGTGACGTCGTAGGTCCTGGCGTCGGGCTCGGTGGCGAACAACGTCGAGTAGTGCCGGGGGTGCGGGCCGCGTATCTGCGTTTCCGCACCCGGCAGGTAGGTCCCGGTCAGCTCCAGCGGGTCGACGATCCGCCGCGAGATCTCGTCGGCGAGCGTCCCGCCGGTCACCCTCTCGACGATCATCCCGGCGAGGATGTAGCCGGTGTTGGAGTACACGAAGCCGTCACCGGGCGCCTCGAAGGAGCGCGGATTACGCAGGCCGATCTCCACGAGCCGCTCGGGCGGGTAGGTGTCGTGGCGATGTTCCAGCCACGCCGGGCCGGAGAACTTGGCGAACTCCTCCGTGTCGTTGCCGTAGTTGAAGATCCCGCTGGTGTGGTTGAGCAGGTGCCTGACGGTGATCGTGGCGCCGTCGTTGTCGCCACCCCCGACCAGGCCGGGCAGCCACTCGTCCACCGTGTCGTCGAGGCTGAGCCTCCCTTCGGCCTCCAGCTGCAGGACCACGGTGGCCGTGAACGGCTTGGTGGCGCTGCCTATTCGGAACCGCTCCTCCGGCCGGCGCTCGCGGCCGCTTCGGAGGTCGGCCATCCCCGCCGAGCCGAACCATCGCCCGTGCCGGTCGCGAACTTCCGCGACCATGCCCGGCACGCCGCCGTCGGCCACGGCCCGGTCGAGCGCCTGCTGGACCCGGGAGTGGCCCGCGACGCCGGCCGCAGGGGAAGCCGCGCCGGCGGTCGCCCCCGCCAGTGCCGCGGCGCCGACGAGCGGCCCGGCCGTCGAGGTAGGAGACTTGGTCATGCCGACCCCTTCCGGGCGAGGGACGTCAGCTCGACGCCCGTCGCCTCGCTGCGATGACGATCATCAACGTTCAGTGGTGACGAAAAGCTAGCTTGCATTCAGAAAACTCGCAACAGTGGATTCGTCGAATTTCCTTGTTCGGCAGCTCAAAGCCGGCGCTATTTGCAATGGGCTTGTGAACGAACGCAAGACGAGCCAGGGGCTTCTTGCAATGAGATGCCGACGAACGCAATACTGCGTCCGCTTCGGACAGCACGCGGGCTGTGCGGCACAGGGACAGGAGGGCCCACCCGATGCCGGGAGGCAGGCTGACCTACCAGGATCGCCAGGACATCGCAGCGGGGCTGACCGAAGGCCTCACCTACACCGAGATCGCCAAGCGCCTGCACCGGCCGATCTCCACCATCACGCGGGAGGTGACCCGCAACGGTGGAGCCGACGGCTACCAGGCCGCCCGGGCGCAGCAGGCAACCCAGGGCCGGGCCCGCCGGCGCAAGCCGGCCCCCGTCCGGGCCCCGGCGCCGTCGACCGCCATCGGCGCCGTCGGACGAGACCCCCACGCCGTCCACGGCCTGGAGGAACGATTCACCGCGGCGATGATCACGACAGGGCTGCCCCGCACGACCGCCCGAGTGCTCACCTGCCTCTACCTCACCGACAGCGGCAGCCTCACCGCCGCCGAACTCGCCGAGCGCCTCCGGGTCAGCCCGGCGTCCATCTCCAAGGCCATCGGCGAACTCGAACAGCAGGAACTGATCCGCCGCGAACGCGACCCCCGTCGACGACGCGAGCGGTACGTCATCGACCCCGACGTCTGGTACCGGGCCTGGCTGGTCAGCGCCCGACAGAACGCCACGATCGCCGTACTCGCCCGGGACGGGGCCGAGATCCTCGACGCGACCACCCCCGCCGGCGCCCGGCTACAGGACATGAGCCAGTTCCTGGATCACGTCAGCCACAGCCTGATCCGGGCAGCCGAGCAGTGGCGGCAGGACTACCTGTCGAGACGGGCGACGGATCGTTAGGACAGATCCTCGCGCCGACCACGCATCGACGCCCGACCTGCGCCGGCGAGCGCTGGCTATGCTCCGGCTCATGAGCGAAGCGAGCCGCCGCCCTTCCCCGCCCGCCGTCCCCACCGAGGCCGATTCGCTGCGGGCGGTCCTCGAACGTAACCGGCGTACCTTCGCCTGGAAGACCTTCGGGCTCGACGAGAAGGGCCTGCGCGCGACCACGGCGGCCAGCACCATGACGCTCGGCGGCCTGGTCAAGCACATGGCCCTGGTGGAGGCGGACTGGCTCGCGGTCAAGCTCGCCGGCCGCGAGTACGGCGCTCCCTGGGACGCCGTCGACTTCGACGCCGACCCGGACTGGGAATGGCGCACCGGGGCGCTGGACCCGGCGGACGACGTCTACGCCGGGTGGCGGGCCGCCGTCGAGCGCTCCCGCGAGCTGGTGGCCGAGGTCGTCGCCGAGCGCGGCCTCGACGGGCCGGCCTCCTTCACCTGGCCGGACGGGCGCACCCCCACCGTCCGCGCCATGCTCCTGGACATGATCGAGGAGTACGCGCGACACACCGGGCACGCCGACCTGCTGCGGGAGGCGGTGGACGGCCGGGTGGGCGAGGGCGCGCCCGCCGACTTCACCTTCTGAGCGCCCTCCGGCCCGAGTCACGGTCTCCCACCGGCCGGTGGCACGATCTCCTACCGGCCGGTGGCACCGTCGACGAGTTCCCGCAGGATGTCGGCGTGACCGGCGTGCCGGACCGTCTCGCCCATCATGTGGGCGAGCACCCAGCGCAGCGTACGAGGCGAGTCGGAGACCGGCTGCGCGGTACGGGCGTCGGGGCCGGCGGCTGCGGCGATGTGCGCGTCGCTCTCGGCGATCGCGGCCCGATAGTCGGCGATGACCTCGTCGGCGGAACGCTCCGGCCCGACCACCATGTCGAAGTCGAGGTCGGCGTAGCGCGCGTCCCCGGCGAGCGTGTAGCCGAACCAGTACCGTTCGGCGTCGGTCAGGTGCTGCACCAGGCCCAGCAGCGTGGTGTCGGAGACGACCAGGCGGCGCCGCAACTGCTCCTCGCTCAGACCGGCGACCTTCTTCAGCACGCAGGACCGCGCGAAGGACAGGAAGGCGAGGGTGGTGTCCAGCTCGCCGCCGTCGTTGCTCGGCACGGCTTCGCGTTGGGACTCAAGCATGTCCCGACCCTACGTGCCGTCCCGGACGCCGCGACCGCCGTGACCGGCCGGCTGCGACTCGGGGCCGAGATCGATCAACGAGACCGGCTGCGAGGGGATCAGGCTGTGTTCAGCAGAGCGGGGAGTTTGCGCATGTCGTCGAAGACCACCGTGTCCGGGCCTTCCAGCCGGTGCGCGGGGGTCAATCCGCCCGCATAGCCGAAGCAGCGCATACCGGCGGCGCGGGCCGCTTGGACTCCGTACAGGCTGTCCTCGACTACGACGCACGCCGCGGGCGGGACACCCATCGTCGCCGCCGCGTGCAGGAAGAGGTCGGGGGCGGGCTTGCCGTGGGCGACCTCGGTCGCGCTGAAGATGCGGCCCTCGAAGCGGGAATACAGGCCGGTGCGGCCCAGGGTGTGCCGCATCTTCTCGTGCGTGCCGCTCGACGCCACGCACGTCAACTGGGTGATCTCATCGAGCGCGTCGTTGATCCCGTCGACGGCGGTCAGTCCGGCGTCCACCGCTTGACGGTGTGCCAGATCGAACCGTTCAGCCCAGGTGGCAGCCACGCCCTGTCCGAGGCGGGCCGCGATCTGCTCACCGATGGACGTGCTGGACCGGCCGATGAAGCGCTCGATGACCTCTGCCTCGGTCAGGGCCCAGCCCAGTTCCGCGCCAAGCGCGACGTTGACGCGGACCGCGATGCGCTCGCTGTCCACCAGCACCCCGTCGCAGTCGAAGATGACAAGCCCGATCGCGTTGATCATCCGGACAGGCTAGTCGAGTGTGGGGCGAGCCTGCCGGCGCCGACTAATTCTGGTCGAGGTTGGCCTCGTGGGTCAGATGACTGGCTGAGCCGGGGTCGGTGGCGGGTGCCGGCCGGGGCGGGCAGAGCACGGCCACGGCGATGGCTGCTGTTATCGCCGCCCCGGCGGGGTAGGCCAGGCCGCCGAACTCGTCGGTGGGCACCAGGCCACGCCAGAACGGCGAGTCAGGCACGGCCGTGTCGGACAGTGCGCCCAGGAATTGCAGACTACCGAGCAGCCAGGCGGGGATCAGCAAGACGAGACCGGCAATGGCGGCGGTGGCCGCGAGAGGAGCAGCCAACGGACGGTGCTCGAGACGGCGGCTGGCCCAGCCGGTTAGCAGCCAGCCGGCCAGCATACCGAGCACGCCGACGGCGAGCGTCGAACCAGTGAGCCAGCGCGGTTCCGCCCGGTAGATCGAGACTCTGAGCCCGCCTTCGGCGTACGCTGCGTCGAAGTAGTCCTCGAACGACAGCACGAGTGCGTCGTTGCGTGCGGTCAATGCCTGCGAGTTGTTCTGCCGGGCGCCGGTTTCGATGTCGGTCGGGCTGGTCGAGTAGGTGTCGGTGACGCGCCAGCCGGCCGCCTCCAGGCGTTGCTGCAGGCCGGCTAGATAGGCGTCGACGTCCTCGGTCGCAGGCGTTCGATCGGTGCCGTAGCTGACCGACGCCGCATCGGTCTCACCACCGTTGTTGTGGAAGGAGTCGTCCGACATTTCGTACCATTGTGCCGATAAGCCTGGGGTGAGCATCTCGGCCAGCTGAGTCCGCTCTGCCCCGGTTGGGAGCGCCGGCGCAGCCTCCCAACCAATACGGTTCGCCAGCGACGCGCTCAGAAAGCCGGAGAAGACTGAGGCGAAGATTGCCAGCACGACCACGCCTCTGCTGAGTGGACGACCGAGTCGGGCCCGCATGCCTTGCCGAAGCAGGTTGAGCGTCTCAACAAGGCCGGGCCGGACGTGCCCGGCCTCGGCCGCCATGAGCAGCGTGTCTGCCAGTTCTCCGCGACGTGAGCCCTTCGGGTAGACGTGCAGCAGCAGGCGATATGGGGTGGCGAGGCGGCGGCTCATGCGAACGCCGGGCCAGGCCGCGAGGCGTTCAGCCGCCGCGATGCGATGCGAACGTTGTGGGCCAGTCGCGCTGTCTCCTCAGCGAGTGCTGCCGCGCCGCCGTCGGTGAGGCGGTAGTAGCGCCGAGGACGCCCTTCAACGGTCTCCTCTCTGTCGATCGCGACCAGTCCTTGGGCGGCCAACCGGTCCAGCGCCGCATAGAGGGTGCCGGCCTGCAACCTGACCTGGCCTTCGGAGAGCGCCTCGGCCGTCTGGATCACGCCGTACCCGTGCCGTGGTTGATCGACCAGCGCGGTCAGGATCCAGAACGTCGGTTCTCGCATGGCCTTCGACATGGCCGCCAATATAAAGATTATCTGACTATGGGGCAACGGCGCCGGTGCCACGCTGGCCAGGGCGCTTACATCGCCCGCTTGCAATCCCGAGCCACGCCCCGCGACCGGCAGACCCGAACAAGCCACACGAGCACTCTCCGGTGGCTGGACGCCTCAGGACCACATGCCAGAGGCCATCTCGTCCAGCACGGGCAGCCAGAGGCTGTCGCCCTGGAAGGGCAGCGGATCCCGCTCCTCCACCGCAGCGCGGACGCCTTCCACGGCCTCGTCGAGGCGCGCGAAGTCCTCGTCCCCGCCGTCGCTCCAGTCGAACTCTCGGAGGAGGCGATGGAGCGAGAAGGCCAGGTAGGCGAGCGAGGAGAGGTCGGCATGGAGGGACTGGACCGGGCCGCCGTTGTCGCAAAA